>JAKAEG010000038.1 GCA_021819985.1 Nitrospirota bacterium
CTCTGAATACGCAAAGCAGGCTGTAGTGCGTTACGGGGCATTAAAAGGCGGTTGGCTGGGGATAAAGCGGCTCTTGAGGTGCCATCCTTTTAATGCGGGGGGTTATGATCCCCTCAGGTAATAATTTCATAACAAAAGGAACTTGTTCATAGATGGATAAAAAAGCCGTATTGGCCATTGTTTTGTCAATCGGGGTCCTGGTCTTGTATCAGTATTTTGTGGTCCCCAAACAGACGCCCGCACCCGCTGGGCAGACCTCGCGGGCCACAGTTTCCAATGTCCCCGCAACCCAAACGCCAACCAGCATGGCAACCGCGCCTGCTGCTGTGCTTCCGAAAGGGGCAGCGCCCGTTCCCGAACATATAATAACCATCGAAACGGACCAGTATGTGGCCAGATTCTCAACCGTCGGCGGAGTGCCCGATTACTGGATGCTGAAAAAATACAAGGGAGACACGAAGGAGACCAAAAATCAGAATGTAGTTATTCTGAGCACGGCCGGCACGCCCCCTCCATTGGCTGTAGGCCTGACCTCCGATTTCGATACGTCGCACCTCAATTTCAGCTACACCGGAGGAGACCTGAAGCTGGGCAAGAACAACCCTGAAGGCACGCTGACATTTGAATACTCGACGGGCCAGGCTTTTATAAAAAGGACATATACCTTCCATAACGGCCAATACCGGGTGGACCTGAAGGACGAAGTAAAAGGTTTCCCCATGTACAACATCACTCTTGGGCCCGATTTCGGAATATATTCAAGGCAGGGAGGGCGCGGTGTCCACGTTGGGCCGCTCCTGCTTTCCGGGACGAACCGGATCGAGGTAACGCCAAAAAAACTCGATAATACTACGGTTTCCTACACCGAGGACGTAAAATGGATAGCACAGGAAGACAAATATTTCTGCGCGGCCCTGCTGCCCAAATCCAGAATGGATGAAGCGCAGGCGTTCATGCAAAACGGCAATCCCATTATTACTTTCAAGACTAAAAACCCCTCGGTCGAGGAGTTCGCTCTTTATGCGGGCCCGAAGAGCGAGGGGAAGCTTGCTGCGCTTGGCTCCGGTCTTCAATACATAGTGGATTACGGATTTTTCTCCATCATATCCCGCCCGATATTCTGGCTTCTGAAGTTGATAAACAGCGGGGTCGGAAATTACGGCTGGTCGATAATCCTGCTTACGATACTGATAAGGATACCGTTTCTGCCGATAGTGGCCAAGGGGCAGAAGTCCATGAAAAAGCTCCAGATGGTCCAGCCGATGATGAATGAGATCAGGCAGAAATACAAGAAAGACCCCCAGCGCATGCAGCGGGAGACGATGGAGCTTTACAAGAAGCACAAGGTAAACCCGATGGGCGGTTGCCTGCCGATGCTGCTTCAGATACCGGTCTTTTTCGCTCTTTACAAGGTACTTCTTATTTCCATAGAGCTGAGGGGCGCCCCATTTGCCCTCTGGATAACGGACCTTTCGCTGAAAGACCCCTATTATGTGCTGCCCATAATAATGGGGATCACGATGTTCATACAGCAGAAAATGACCCCCACAAGCGCGGCAAACCCGGCCCAGCAAAAGCTGATGCTTTTCATGCCGGTGATTTTTACTTTCATGTTCCTGAACTTCGCTTCGGGGCTGGTGCTCTACTGGCTTGTGAACAACCTGCTTTCCATTACCCAGCAGGCCTACATCAACAGGAAAGTCACAGTCTGAGCTTAAGGGCCGTTCTTATGGCCTCGATCATGCTTGCGGGGTCTGCCTTGCCCTTCCAGGCGATATCGTAAGCCGTACCGTGGTCAGGCGATGTCCTTATGATGGGAAGCCCTATCGTGACATTTACCCCTTTTTCGAATGCCACCATCTTTAATGGTATTAGCCCCTGGTCATGGTACATCGCGACCACTATATCCACCTGGCCGGTATAGGCTTTTCTGAAAAGGGCGTCAGGGGCAAATGGGCCCAGTACCTTGATGCCCCTGTTGGCCGCCTCGCGGACCGCCGGGGCTATCTCGTTCATATCTTCATTTCCGAAGAGTCCGGATTCTCCCGCATGGGGATTAAGACCGCAGACCGCTATCCTGGGTTTCCTTATCCCAAGCATCGTGGCGGCCCTTGCGGCAAGCATGATCTTTCCTAAAACGGCCTCTTTTTTTATTAAGCGGGGGACATTTTTTATTGCCACATGAGTGGTCACCAGCAGCACCCTCAGGGGCCCGCCCATAAGCATCATTGCGAACTCGGAGGTCCCGGTGAGGCTCGCCAGCATCTCTGTATGCCCTGGATAATCCACGCCGGCCATTTTCAGGGCTTCTTTGGAGATAGGGGCTGTGCAGATGGCGGCCACCCTGCCCCCCATCGCAAATTCCGCGGCCTTTTTTATGTATTCATAGGAGGCCTTGCCTCCGGCCGCCGTGGGTAATCCCGGTTTGTAGGAATTTTTAGCCCCGATGCCGCCCGTTTCGATTAATTCAATGAAGCCCGCTTCCGGACGGCTTTCCTCAGGCTGGGCTATGGAGCGGATTTTTACAGGTAATTTCAGTTTTTTAAGCATCTTTTCAAGAGGCGGTCTTCCGCCTATGAGGATGGGCACGCAGGCGGAGCGCACTTCGGGATCCGAGACCGCCTTAAGCGCAACTTCCGGCCCGATGCCTCCCGGCTCTCCAATGGTGACGGCGACCTTTTTCAATTTTTTCACAGGCATGGTTTTTCCATTTTACCTGAAAAAAAGATTCAATATTAATTTATGTTCATTTTCATTCTAGACCGGGGCGGAGGAGGAGACGGCGATGGCATGGCGGCGGATTCTATTGCTTATGCGGCCATGGACGGCCGCATAAGCAATAGCCCTCGGAGCCGAACAAGGACGTTCGGCGAGAATGAGCAAGCCATGCTATCCCCGTCTCCTCCTCGTTAAACCACATATTAAATTTTTCTAAAAACAGAAATTGACTTTGCCCGCCGCCGCCTGATAAAGTAAGTGAGCGCTAACACATTTTAGAGGAAATTTCTTTTAGTGAGAAGCGGTCTGGCACTCAAAAAAACTATCGCCCTGCTTTGGGCTTCCATTGCGGTGATCTCTATGGCCGCGGCCTTTACCGGCTGGGCCCAGCCGGTAAAGGCAGGCGAAACGCTTACATTGGACAAGGCGATAAACATGGCCCTGGCCTATAACCCGGACATACTGGCTGCCATGGATACGAACCGGGCCGCCCGGTCTCTTATCGGGCAGGCGAAATCCAGCTATTATCCCCAGGTAAACCTTACTGCCGCGCAACAGGAATATTCCATTACTAACAGAAATGTTACAAGTACGGCCGCCTCCGGAGGGCAGGCCACATCTGGAAGACTGGCATTGAGCGGTTTTACCACCGCCGCTTCCGTCTCCCAGAACATCTATGATTTCGGGAAAACCGCATCCCAGGTGAAGGCCCAGAAATTCAACTATATATCTTCGGGGCAGGACCTGGAAAACATTAAAGAAAACGTGGTCTTGCAGGTAGAGCAGGCATATTACAACGTTTTGCAGGCGCAAAGGAACATCGGCATCGCCAATATGGTAGTGGGCCAGTTCGAACAGCACCTCAAGCAGGCATCGGCTTTCCATGAGGCTGGGACAAAACCGAAATATGACGTCACACTGGCCCAGGTCAATTTGAGCAACGCAAAGCTGAACCTCATAGTCGTTGATAATAACGCGGCCGTCTCTAAGGCGGATCTGAACAATATTATGGGCATACCGGGCGCGACTCCATATACTGTCGAGGACAACCTGTCATTTCAGAAATACAACGTCTCATTCGATGAGGCGCTTAAAAAGGCATACGCAAACCGGCCGGACCTGAAAGCGCTTATTTTCAGGGAAAAATCCGCTGAGGAGAACATCGCGTTCGTAAAGACCGGATATTATCCGGACATCTCAGGCACGGCAAGCTACGGCTATACCGGCGACAGGCTGCCGCTGAACAGTTACTGGACAGCGGGGGCGTCCGTAAGTTTTCCGATATTCAGCGGGTTTGTGACAAAATACCAGCTTATCCAGGCCAGGGAGAACCTGAATACGCTTTCGGCCAACGAAACATCCCTGAGGCATGCCATCTTCCTTGAGGTGCAAACCTATTATCTGAACCTGGGCGAGGCCCAGCAAAGGGTTGGCGCGGCAAAGCTTGTCGTTGATCAGGCAAAGGAAAACCTTGACGTGGCCACAGGGATGTACAAATACGGGGTGGGCAACGCCCTGGACGTGACCGATGCCCTTATATCATACAGCAGCGCGCAGACCTCTTATGTTTCCGCGCTCTACGATTACAAAATAGCTCAGGCAAATATAGAGAAGGCTATGGGTCTCTATGGAGGTGGACAAAAATGAAGTTTTTTTCTGGCCGGAATACGGCGGACGGACCGGAAAGGCGTCCTGAAGTTTTTTATGTATTGCCGGTCCTTAAAAAATTAATGAAAACAGCGGCCCTTTCCGCGCTGGCCGCCGTTGCCCTTGCGGCCTGCCAGGCAAAGGCCAAACAGATCCAGCCAAAACCCTCCGTGCCCGTGGCCGCCGCGTACTCCGAAACCAGGACCGTACCCGTTCAGGTCACGGCAATCGGCGCCGGGGAGGCCTATTCCACAGTGCAGGTCAAATCCATGGTCAACGGCCAGATAATGAAGATACATTACAGGGACGGGCAGTTCGTAAAAAGAGGGCAGCTCCTTTTCGAGATAGACAGGCGGACCTATTTGGCGGCCCTCCAGCAGGCCCAGGCAAATATGGCGCGCGATGTGGCCCTGTATGAAAACTCGAAAAGAGACGCCAGCCGGTATGAATTCCTTGTAAAAAAAGATTACGTCCCAAAGGAGCAGTACGATCAGCTCAGGACGAATGCCGCGGCGCAGGGGGCCGTTGTAGAGGCGGACAAGGCGGCGATTAAGAACATCAGGATTCAGCTCGATTACTGCATGATCCGCTCCCCTATCGACGGGGTCACCGGCAGCACACAGATACAGCTTGGAAACGTGGTAAAGGCAAACGATGTGCCGATGCTTACGATCGCCCAGGTAAACCCGATATATGTGACCTTTTCGGTCCCGGAGAGATATCTTCCGGAGATCAAAAAATATGACGCGGCAGGCGGGCTAAAGGTGTTTGCAACCGTTCCCGGCACAGGTTCCTCCTCACCTGAAGAAGGCAGGCTGACGTTCATAAACAACCAGGTGGACCCGGCAACGGGCACAATTCTGCTTAAAGGCACTTTCAAAAATGCCAAACGGCTGCTTTGGCCGGGCCAGTTCGCCAACGTGGTGCTGCAGCTTACGACCAGCCCTGATGCCGTCCTTGTCCCCACGCAGGCCGTGCAGAACGGGCAGGAAGGGCAGTATGTATTTGTGATAAGGCCCGATATGACCGTCGACATGCGGCCGGTCCGGATCGGAGCGGAGTACCAAGGCTACACAGTTATTGAAAAAGGGATAAAAGCCGGAGAGCGCGTGGCAACGGACGGGCAGATGCGCCTTGTCCCCGGAGCAAAGGTGACGATTAAACCCGCGGTGCTTTGATAATTGCGAGATAAGAAGGATTTTCAAGTCATTAAGGATCTCATGAAAATATCAGGAATAAAGTTCATTCTGCGTTGTCATTCCCGCATGTATTTAGCGCCCGATTTTATTTTGATAAAGACTGGCCAAGTTAAAATGGATGCCCGGCTAAGACACTCGGATATGACGAATAAAGAATTCAGACTATGCTTTTGAAAACGAGTGTGAATAAATGAGCGTAAACAAGTTTGTAAACAGCGCGGGTAAAGGGATATCCTCGACCTTTATAAACCGTCCGGTGGCCACCACGCTTATAATGCTGGCCATCCTGATCTTCGGAGCCATCGCCTACAAGCTGCTGCCCGTAAGCGATCTTCCCAACGTGGACTTCCCCACAATACAGGTGGTGGCGTCGCTTCCGGGGGCAAGCCCGGAGACGATGGCGTCGTCTGTGGCGACACCCCTTGAACGCCAGTTCTCCACGATAGCGGGGCTGGATTCTATGACCTCCACGAACGCTCTTGGCAACACGCAGATAACCCTTCAGTTCAATCTGAGCAGAAATCTGGACGCGGCGGCCCAGGACGTCCAATCGGCTGTTACGGCGGCAGCTCGCCAGCTTCCCCCGAATATGCCAAGCCCTCCCACTTTCCGGAAGGTGAACCCGGCCGAACAGCCGGTGCTGTATCTTGCGGTGCTCTCTCCAACGCTGCCGTATTCGCAGGTGGACGAGTACGCGGAAACGCTTATGGCCGAGCGCATCTCGATGGTAAGCGGGGTCTCACAGGTGTCCGTATTCGGCTCCCAGAAATACGCGGTCAGGATACAGCTGGACCCGCAGGCCCTTGCCTCAGCCGGCATAGGCGTAGACGAGGCCGAAAACGCCGTCGCAAGCGGAAACGTGAACCTTCCAACTGGCACACTGTGGGGCAGGCACAATGCATATACAATTCAAAGCACGGGCCAGCTTGAGGACGCAAACGCATACAGACCTCTCATCGTGGCCTACAAGAACGGCTCCCCCATTCGCCTGGACCAGCTCGGCAAGGTTACGGACAGCGTTGAAAATGACAAGCTGGCAAGCTGGTACAACGGGCAGCGGGGCGTAGTGCTGGCAATACAGAGACAACCCGGCACCAATACCGTTGATGTGGTGGACTCGATAAAGACCCTGCTTCCCCAGTTGAGGTCCCAGATTCCGGCATCCGTCAAGGTGCATGTCCTTTATGACAGGTCTGTTTCCATCCGGCAGTCCGTAAATGACGTGAAGGTGACGCTCTTTATAGCTTTATGCCTGGTTATCATGGTCATATTCCTGTTTTTGAGGAACGTCTCGGCAACGATAATACCCAGTCTCGCGCTGCCCATGTCCATCATAGGCACGTTCGTGGCAATGTACCTGCTGGGCTACAGCCTTGATAACCTCTCTTTGATGGCCCTGACGCTGTCAGTGGGTTTTGTGGTGGATGACGCCATAGTCATGCTTGAAAATATCGTGCGGCACAGCGAACACGGCGAAGGAGTAATGGAAGCCGCGTTCAAAGGCTCAAAAGAGATCGGGTTCACAATAGTGTCCATGACGCTTTCGCTGGTGGCCGTGTTCATCCCGGTGCTCTTCATGAGCGGCATAATGGGAAGGCTCCTGCATGAATTTGCGGTAACCATAACCATGGCGGTCCTGATATCAGGGTTTGTCTCGCTGACGCTCACGCCCATGCTTGCCAGCCGGATACTGAAACCGGCCTACGAAGTGCACCATGGGCGGATATACAACGCATCGGAGCGGGTGTTTGCCGGGATGCTCCACTTTTACGAGGTGAGCCTTGGATGGGTCCTCAGGCACAAGAGGACTGTCTTCATGCTTTGGGTCATTCTTCTTGCGTTCACTCTTTATTTCTTCAAGATAATGCCCAAGGGCTTCCTCCCAAGCGAGGATACCGGCCAGATATTCGCGTTTACCGAGGCCGCCCAGGGCATATCGTTTGATTCGATGGAGAAGCACCAGCTTGCCCTTATGAGCATCGTCAAAAAGGACCCGAACGTAGAGGCCTTCATGTCCGCAATAGGGCCGAGCGGAATCAGCGTGGCTGAAAACCAGGGCCGTATGTTCATGCGCCTTAAGCCCAGGAGCGAGCGTCCGGATGCCGATAAGGTGATAGAGGAACTCCGCCCAAAACTGGCTGTAGTTCCGGGCATAAGCGTGTTCATGCAGAACCTGCCTCCGATACGCATAGGCGGCACCCTTACAAAAAGCCAGTACCAGCTCTCGCTCCAGAGCCCGGACACAGCTGAACTCTACAGGATAGTGCCCCAGCTTGAGGCAAAGATGAGAGAGATACCGGGGCTTGAGGACGTCACAAGCGACCTGGAGATCAAAAACCCGCAAATAAATGTCAACATAGACAGGAACAAGGCTTCCGCGCTAGGCGTAACCGCCCAGCAGATTGAAGACGCGCTCTATACCGCTTACGGGTCAAGGCAGATATCCACGATCTACGCCCCGAATAACGAGTACCAGGTGATAATGGAGCTTGAGCCTCAGTACCAGATGGACCCAGGGGCGCTCTCTTTATTGTACGTGCGTTCCAGCTCGGGGAAACTCGTACCGCTCAACACGGTGGCAAGCATCAGCAGGGGCGTGGGGCCGCTCACGATAAACCATATAGGCCAGATACCGGCCGTGACGCTCTCCTTCAACCTGAAACCGGGTGTGGCACTGGGTGACGCGGTCTCAAAGGTGCGGGAGATCGCAGCCCGGATCGCGCCTCCTTCCGTTACGACCAGTTTCCAGGGCACCGCGCAGGCCTTCGAAGCCTCGGTCATGGGTCTTGGCTTATTACTCATTGTGGCCATACTCGTGATATACATAGTGCTTGGCATACTCTACGAGAGCTTCATTCACCCGCTCACGATACTTTCCGGCCTGCCCTCGTCCGCTTTTGGCGCGCTCCTGACGCTGTATCTTTTCCACATGGAGCTTAATATTTATGGTTTCGTCGGGGTTATCATGCTTATTGGTATCGTCAAGAAAAATGCGATCATGATGATAGACTTCGCCCTGGCGGCTGAACGGAATGAGGGCAAAAGCCCTGCCGATGCCATTTTTCAAGGCTGTCTCGTCCGTTTCCGTCCCATAATGATGACCACGATGGCCGCGCTTATGGGCACGCTCCCCATAGCCATTGGTTTTGGCGCAGGCTCGGAATCCCGCCGCCCTCTTGGCCTTGCCGTCGTGGGCGGGCTGATATTCTCCCAGCTCATAACCCTTTATGTAACGCCGGTCATTTACATATACATGGATAAGTTTCAGGTAAAGCTGGGCAAACGCCTGAAAGAGCCGGCTTAATAAAAAACAGAGCCCGTTCCAATAGCGATTTCCATAAAAACACCCTTTCCCGTCCTGTGCATTGACTGCAAAAAACATTCCTGCTAATTATTTATCAGAAGCTATCTCAAAATCGCTTCCGGCGGCAAGAGGTTTTAAAGAAATCGCGGCATACGGCATCGTAAAAGGAAAATCGTCATGGGCGCAGCGACGGCTGTTCGGCCTGGGAAAATAAGTGGTTCAAAGTGGATGCCGATTAAGGTCCTCGGGCATCCACTTTGAATTACTTTATTTGCCTTGAACACTAATTGTGTTGATAGCCGGAAGCAATTTTGAGACAGGTTCAAATATCGATCACGCCTATTTCTATCGCCTTCGCCACCGACTGTGCCCGGTTGACCGTGTCCAGCTTCTGCATTATGTTTTTTATATGAAAATTTACCGTGGCTTCGCTGACGTTCAGTATTCCGGAAATATCCCAGGAACTTTTACCTTCCTTCAGCCAGCTCAAAACGTCTTTTTCACGAACAGATATTTTCGCCTTCTGTCTTTTGGTCTCGTTACATATGCGTAACATGCTGTTATGCAGGTGGGGCGCGATAATTCCAAGCGCAATTTCAACGCGCTTTTCCCTTTTTAAAAAACTGCCCGAAATAGAGAATATGCTCCCCTCAGACCCTTTCCTGTTCCTTGTGCCTGCGGTGTATCCTTCTTTAAGGTTGAAATCTCCCGATTCCATAAGGAATTTCTTCGGAGGCGTATGTTCCCTGTATGTGTCTTTCCAATACTGGAGACCGAACCTGGTAAAGTTTTCACGCACTATGGGGTCAATATTGTGATAACCGCTTCCTTCATAAACTTTTAGCCACCCGTCAGGATAGCTGGAATAAACGATGTCATAGGTTTTAAGCCCGCCATTTTCCATTGCCGCAAATCCTGAAATGCAATGATCGAAACAAATTAAGTTTCCAAGCTTGTTAATAATGGCGCTGAACTGTTCAAGAGTTTCGCAGGTAAGACTCTCCTGGACCAGTTCCATTAATAAAATGATCTCAGCCTTGCCAAGCAGGTTTAATGAGAGTGCGTTGCCGTCTTCTGTTTTCACCATAGTTGACATTTTAATAAATATACTTTTCAATAAAATTCCCGCTATAGTAAGGGAATTCCCGATGCAAATGCAAGAGGAAACCGCTGCCGATTGAAAAATGCATTTTTATATATACTATTAAAGAAACAGGCAGGGACAAAGTCTGTCATTAAAATGAGGAGGCAGTGATGGCTGACGAGCATTCTTTCGATATTGTATGCGAGGTCGATATGCAGGAAGTGACAAATGCCGTGAACCAGGCGGTGAAGGAGATCGGCCAGAGATTTGATTTCAAAGGCAGCAAGAGTTCCATCGAATTGGACAAAGGGAAAGGCACTATTACTCTTTTATCTGATGATGAGCAGAAGATGACGAGTGTTATTGATATCCTCCAGTCAAAAGTAATCAAGCGGGGGATTGCGCTCAAGGCTCTCAGTTACGGCAGGATCGAACAGGCGGCAGGAAATACTGTAAGGCAGGTCATTACGCTTCAGCAGGGCATTCCGCAGGAAAAAGCAAAGGAGATCGTCAAGATCATCAAGGACCTGAAACTCAAGGTGAATTCCGAAATTCAGCAAGACCAGGTGCGCGTCAGGGCAAAAAAGATAGATGATCTACAGGCCATAATGGCCCTTCTGAAGGAAAAAGATCTGGGCATCCACCTGCAATTTTCAAATTACCGCTGATCGAAATTTGACCGGATAGACCGGGCCGGTTCCTCGATAAACTTTCCAGCAATTTGACAGAGTGGATTTTTTCCAGTAGAAGTAAATTAAACGGAAACCAATCCGCTCCGCAAGGAGAGAATGAGAGGTAATGATATGACCGGCTACGTTGGGGCCATTGAGAAACAGACACTGGACAACAACTATTTCCGCCAGGTGTTGTTCACCGCAAAACACAGCCAGCTTGTCGTCATGTGCTTGCAGCCCGGTGAAGAGATCGGCAACGAGATACACCAGAATGTGGACCAGTTCTTCCGGATCGAAGAGGGCAATGCCAAATTCGTTTTCAATAATAAAGAGGAGCACATGGCAGGTGACGGGGACGCCGCCATGGTGCCTGCCGGCACTTACCATAACGTGATAAATGCATCCTCAACCAAACCGCTTAAGCTGTATACAGTATACAGTCCGCCAAATCATCCGGACGGTACAGTACACAAGACCAAAGCGGATGCGGAAGCTGCGGAATTAGCGGAACACCACTAAAACCCCTCAAAATCGGGAATTTTATGAAGCTTGTCAAAATGGATTCCCGCATGCGCGGGAATGACTTCAAAAACAGTTAACTAACTATGTTAAAAATGACGTCATGCCCGAGGACCTTAATCGGGCATCCACGTTAAAAAATATTTTGAGAACAGGTTCCAGGTGGTGTTTCAAAAATAAATGCATTAAGTCTGTCATTCCGGCTTGTCCTGAATCTTTCCGAAAAAGCCGAAGGGGCGGGATTTCAGAAAAGTAAGCGGCAGCCCTGTGCACAGGGGCCGTCGCTTTGCAAACTCTGCCTGAGGATTCGGCAAACAGGGTCCGGGCGCAAAAAGCGATTAGCCTGGCAAGGGTGGGGATAACGCTGCACGATTTTTTACCGGCCCATTATTTGTCGCAGTCCATACAGGCTACCCTTACCGAAAGCATGGGACAATAGGTCCGGAAGAAAAATTACTTTTTAGGAATACCAGCCCAGGGCGCCCCGTACCTGCGCCATTGTTGCCCTTGCCGCTTCGCCCGCTTTCTTCGAACCCTCGTTGACCACATCTTTCAAATAGGATGGGTTTTCAATGAGGGAATTTCTTTTTTCCCATATGGGCTCAAGCACGCTGAGGACATGTTTAATGAGCACGCCCTTGCAGTCCAGGCATCCTATGCCCGCGCTTATGCACCCTTTGACCACCCAGTCCTGCTCATCAGAGGTTGAAAATATCTTGTGCAGATGGTAAACCGGGCAAAGCTCCGGGTTTCCGGGATCGGTGCGGCGCTTTCTGGCAGGATCGGTCATCATCGTTTTTATCTTTGTCACGACCTCTTCCGGCGCATCGCTAAGGTAAATGGCGTTTCCGTAACTTTTGCTCATTTTTCTGCCGTCCACGCCGGGCACTTTGGGGAATTCGGTCAGGAGCCCTTCGGGTTCGGGCAACACTTCGCCATACAGATGGTTGAACCTGCGGGCGATCTCACGGGTGATCTCCAGATGCGGGAGCTGATCGTGGCCTACTGGCACGTAATCGGCACTGTAAATAAGTATATCGGCGGACTGCAAAACGGGATAACCTAAAAAACCGTAAGTGGAGAGGTCCCTGTCCTGCAACTCCTCCCTCTTTTCTTTGTATGTAGGCACCCTTTCGAGCCAGCCAAGAGGCGTTATCATGGAAAGGACAAGATGAAGCTCGGTATGCTCTGGCACCATGGATTGGACAAAGATCGTGCATTTTTCGGGGTCCAGCCCGGCTGAAAGGAAATTCAAAAGCAGGTCCATCGTGCTTTCCTTTATGACGGAAGGGTTCTGGTAACCGGAGGTAAGCGCGTGCCAGTCCGCTGCAAAGTAAAAACATTCATACTCGTGCTGAAGGCGCACCCAGTTTTGAAGGGCCCCCACCAGGTTGCCCAGATGGAGTTTCCCGCTTGCCTGCATCCCGCTTAACACCCGTTTCATATTCCTATTCCGCCTTTCGTAAAGAAACTGAGCACCGCTAGCAAAACCCTCATAACAGGGTCTATGAAATAAGAGGCGGCCCCGGTGAATATGAGCAGCATTACGATTACAAAACCGTAGCGTTCCAGCTTTTCAAACGTATAGGCCTGTCTTGCCGGAAGCAGGCCCGCCAGTACCCTCCCGCCGTCAAGCGGAGGGATCGGGATGAGATTGAAAGCGGCCAGCAGAAGGTTTATCCAGACGCTCTGCTTAAGCATTCCGCCTATGGGCCTCATGACGCGGGAAAAGACCTCGGGGCTGGCGGTGGCAGCCATCGGCAAAAGCACGTAAGAGAGCAGCACACCGCTTATAATGGCGAGAAGCAGGTTTATGACGGGCCCCGCAAGCGCGCTTATGGCCAATCCCTTCCTTGGGTTTTTGAAGTTATAAGGGTTTATCGGGACTGGCTTTGCATAACCGAAGACGAACTGTCCTTTCGTTAATACGAGCAAGGCAAACGGCATGAGCACCGTGCCAACGGGGTCTATGTGAGCAAGCGGGTTCAGCGTAAGCCTTCCCATTGCCTTGGCGGTCCTGTCGCCCTGAAGGTATGCGACATAACCGTGCGCTATTTCGTGAAAGGTAACGGCGATCAGAATAGGGACGAGAGATAAGGATATCTGCCTTAGAATACTATCCATTTGGCACCGTCGTGGTCTCCATAGTTTGATATATAGATTAACATTTTTCTGATAACGACTATCTTATGGGATGAGGAGGGGAAAGCACGCCCCCATCATTTTGATGAATTTTTTAGTTTTATTCCCCAAGAAAAAAGGGGCGAATTTCGCCCCTTTTTTACCGTTAATATTTTTCCTCTAAACAGGGTTCAGGACTTTGTCTATCACGGTCCTTGCCACGACCAGAGGGTCTATGAAGGAGCTGTCCATGTCCTGTTCCAGGTCCCTTTTGTTCGAAAGATAAGTGATCCTGTCCTGCATGCGTTCGCGCAGGAACTCCATATAGGCCGCGACCTTTGGCGGCTTGTATTTCTTATCGTAGTCCGGCCCGAAGAGGTCGTTGCCGTTTTTGGGTATCGAGAGGCCCTGGAACCGCTTCCAGTCACGCCAGTCAATGTTGCCCCTTACAAGCTCGGTCATTATCTTTAAAGAAAGCACTTTGGGGATGTCTATCAGGCCATCGGGCAGACCGAAGGCATGGGTGTTCATTATGTAGCATTCGCACCCTGCCTTGAAGAGCTTCATGAACTGCTGGCAGTCCACGATCAGCGGGTGCACCCTGAATGGGTTCGCGAAGGGCTCTATTACAAGTTTATTAAGCTCCTTGGCGTCGATGTTCTCAACCCCCTTGGCCCTCAAGGTGGAAAGCGAGGCCCCCATGGCCACAGCAAGGCCTGCGGAGTTCACCTTGCATATGGGCGGAAGGCTCGTGTCCTTCTGAAGCCATACGACTTTTCCCGGCGCCGCACAGAAATCGTCATGGTTGAACATGTCGCGGGACTTCAGGCACCGGCCGTTGTCATTCCTGATGTCCTCGGCCACTATCTTCCTCTCGCCATCAGGCGTTTCGAGCACCGCCACGTTCTGCGCGGAGTAGAAATATCTTATTATCGGGTCGTTGAACCTGACTGCGTCCGTCTTGTCAAAAAGCGACGGTTCAAGCGCGGTGGTAAGGTTGTTTTCGAAATCTATAAGAAATGCGTCATCATGCACGACGGTCACTTTTTCGTCCGGTTTGAGCGTGCCCTCATGGTCAAGGCTGTTAGTTATGGACGACTTGCCAGAGCCTGACAGCCCGAAGACGGCCACCGGCGGGTTATTGCCTATGGTCTTGATGCCGCCGTGGCA
>JAKAEG010000352.1 GCA_021819985.1 Nitrospirota bacterium
AGCACTGCTCCTATAAAAGCTCCCGTATCCACTTCAGGAATTTCCCGACCTCAGCGCCGTGGGTCGTACAGGGCCCCGGGGAAAACGCGGGCGTGATCGACATCGGCGACGGGCTCTGCGCCGTTTTCAAGATGGAATCCCATAACCACCCTTCATTCATCGAGCCTTACCAGGGCGCGGCAACAGGCGTGGGCGGGATACTGAGAGATATATTTACCATGGGGGCAAGGCCGGTGGCCAGTCTCAATTCGCTCAGGTTCGGGGCGCTTGACGACCCCCTTCAGAGACGCCTGCTTTCAGGCGTTGTCTCCGGCATAGCGGGTTACGGCAACTGCATGGGGGTGCCGACCGTGGGCGGAGAGGTTTACTTCCACCCGTGCTATGGGGGCAATATCCTCGTAAACGTGTTTAACCTTGGCATAGTCAAAAAGGACAAGATATTTAAAGGGTACGCTTCCGGAACCGGAAACCCCGTTATATACGTTGGCTCGAAGACCGGCAGGGACGGTATACACGGGGTCACCATGGCCAGCGAAGAGTTCACGGACGATGCCGAACAGAAAAAACCGAATGTCCAGGTCGGAGACCCTTTCACCGAGAAACTCCTTCTGGAGGCCTGTCTTGAGGCGATGAACAAGGACCTTATCGTCGGCATTCAGGACATGGGCGGGGCCGGGCTTACCTCCTCTTCCTCCGAAATGGCCGGAAGGGCCGGCACCGGCATCGAACTCCATATAGAAAAAGTCCCGCCGCGCGAAAAGGACATGATACCTTACGAGTTCATGCTCTCTGAAAGCCAGGAGCGAATGCTCATAGTGGCGCAAAAGGGCAAGGAAAACGATCTCCTCGATATCTTCCGCAAATGGGACCTTGAGGCGGTCGTTATCGGCAGAGTCATGGACGACGGTTTTTTAACTGTCATGTGGAACGGGCAAACTGTGGCCAGGATACCGGCAAAGCAGATATCAAGCGAGGCCCCGCTCTATGACAGGCCGTCCGTGCGGCCAGTGTGGCAGGACGGCCTGCAGAGGCTGGACATTAACTCCATTGAGCTTCCCGAAGATTACAACGTGGTCCTTTTGAAACTCATCGAATCTCCCAATATCGCATCGAAAGAGATGATCTGGCAGGAATACGATCATATGGTAAGGACCAATACGGTGGTCCTGCCCGGCTCCGATGCCGCGATTATCAGGGTGAAAGAAAGCGGCGGCAGCGGGAAAAAGGGCCTGGCCATGACAGTTGACTGCTCCAGCCGCTATTGCTATCTCGACCCTTACCTTGGCGGAATGCACGCAGTTGCGGAGGCCGCCAGAAATATAGCCTGCTCCGGCGCAAGACCCCTCGCTGTCACGGACAACCTCAATTTCGGCAACCCCGAAAAACCGGAGGTCATGTGGCAGTTCGTAAACGCGGTAAAGGGCATCGGAGAGGCGTGCCGCGCCCTTAAAACACCCGTTATAGGCGGAAACGTAAGTTTTTACAATGAGACAAAAGGCCAGGCCATTTACCCTACTCCAACCATAGGGATGGTGGGCATACTGGATGATGTGGAAAAGCACATTACACAGGGGTTCAGGCGAGAAGGCGATACAGTAGTGCTCTTTGGCCTCACTAAAGAAGAGCTTGGCGGCTCAGAATACCTTGCCGTTGTCCACGGGCTTGAAAAGGGCATGCCGCCGTCACTCGACCTTGCGGCCGAAAGCAAGCTTCATGAGCTGCTGATCGAGGCCGCCGCTATTTTACACAGCGCGCATGACTGCTCCGAAGGGGGACTTGCGGCAGCTATTGCGGAGTCGGCGATATCCGGAGGCATCGGGGCCGGAATTTCACTAAAAGAGGCGCTCATAAACGGGATAAGGAAAGACGCGCTTCTGTTTGGGGAATCTTCGGGAAGAGTTGTCGCTAGCCTTGCCAGCGAGCAGATTCCGGCGCTCACCAGGCTTTGCAAAAAATGGAACGTACCCCTTTCCGTCATAGGAAAGACTGGCGGACAGAACCTCAAGATCGATACGGAAATAGACATCCCCGTTAGCAGGCTCTCCTATGCGTATAAGAATGCGTTAAAGCACCATGTGGAATCCAGATAAGTTCAGGGAGGAGTGCGGGGTATTCGGGGTATTCGGCCACCCGGAGGCCGCTAACCTTGTTTATCTTGGGCTTTATGCCCTCCAGCACCGCGGCCAGGAGAGCGCCGGTATCTGCTCCTCTGACGAAAAACAGCTCCACCTGGAAAAATCGGTCGGCCTTGTGGCTGACATATTCACGGAAAAACGCCTTAAAAAACTGCCCGGCTACATGGCGATAGGCCATAACAGGTATTCCACCGCGGGCGGCAGCAATCCAAAGAATGTCCAGCCGATACTGGCCAATTTCTCCATGGGACAGCTTGCAATTGCCCATAATGGCAATCTCATAAACGCATTCGAACTCAGGAAATCGCTTGAAAAGCAAGGGGCCATCTTCCAGTCCTCCTCCGACAGCGAAGTGTTCATTCACCTGATCGCGCACACAAGGGAAGACGACCTGAAAGACCGGATCATAATGGCCTTGAGGGAGATAGCCGGTTCCTACAGTCTCATCATCCTTACCGAGAAGAAACTCATCGCCATCCGCGATCCTTTTGGCGTCCGGCCGTTAAGCATCGGCAGGGTTGACGGGGCATACACTGTCAGCTCGGAGACATGCGCCTTCGATCTCATAGGCGCGGAATTTATAAGGGATGTGGACCCTGGCGAAATGGTGGTAATAGACGCAAACGGGCTTATCTCTTATCCCAAGTGCCTCGTGGCGCCGCGCCGGGCCTTCTGCATATTCGAGTATATCTATTTCGCCCGCCCGGACAGCCGTATATTTGGCGGTCACAGCGTAAATTCCGTGCGCAAACAGCTTGGAAAGCAGCTTGCAATAGAGTATCCCGTAGATGCAGATCTGGTTATCCCTGTGCCGGACTCCGGGGTGCCCGCCGCTATTGGCTACTCCGAGCAAAGCGGCATCCCATTTGATTTCGGCCTCATAAGAAACCATTACATCGGCAGGACCTTCATCGAAC
>JAKAEG010000039.1 GCA_021819985.1 Nitrospirota bacterium
CGGCTTGCCATCTGGCTTGCTAAGCGGGGTGGCGCCAAAGAAAATTGCCATGGCCTTTCCAGGGGGCCAATATGCGATATCCCCGACACTGACATCCTGGGTGGCGGAGGCATCGGGCGGCATATACAAGGGAATTTCGAAATAGAACTCATCTCCCCAGACGTTATTATACCCTTCGATGGGAAGCAGGTCGTAAATTGCCCTTGCCGTCTCATTGTCCAGAAGTTCTGCCTCAAGGTCCACTTCCCCAACTTTGATCCTTATTTCCATCGTCCTTACCTCCATGGGTCACCTCCTGGAGTTTTTCAATTGAATTAAATCCGTTTAGCACCAGGTCCGGCTGTCAAGGCATGTCAATGCTTATCTCGTAGCTGCCAAGGGAAACCTTTCCGGCCAGGCCCGTATCCCATAGCATGGAGGAAAGTTTGGGCTTTACGCCTTTTGGCACCATGAGAATAAGCCTTGCACCGGAGCCGGACATCGCCTTCCATACATTAATCTTATCAGGTGTAATGGAATTTTCAGTCTCTATTTCGACAACGGCCAGCACCATTCCTTGCTCTGACAGGATAAGGTCGGGGTATTGCCCGCCAAACTCGTGCAGTTTTTCCCCTGAAGGATTTTGCTTTATGTCCCGGTAAAGGTGTTTCAGTTTCTTTTTGATCTCAGCCGCGACGACATCATGAAGGACGGCTTCGGAATCTTTCAAGGCGTTACCTCCGTAATATCCATTTAGTTTTCATCCAGGCCGCCATCTGTTCCATTCGTGGACTCATCTTCTTCGTCCGTCTTCTTTTCCCCTGCGATCCTGTATTCCCCGGAAGCCCAGGAGGCAAGGTCTATGGTCTTGCACCTTTCGGAGCAGAACGGCCTCCATGGGTTGCCTTCCCATTCGGTCTTTTTTTTACAGACAGGGCAGGTTATTTTTTTCTGAGACATTTTTAATTTACCTTACTTTACCTTCCGAGCGGGCATCTTTACAGGTGTTGCTTGTAAAGGGTCACCCTGTTTTTTAAATTATCCGAGACGTGAATCTTGCCGTCACTTGTGACAGTGATGGTACCGAAACCGAGTTTCTTTGCAAGCTCAGGGCCTTTTTGCGGACCCATTATGAATATCTTGCAAAAACCGTCCGCCCACACCCCTTTTGGAGCAATGACCGTAACGCTTTCAAACCCCCTGGCCGGATATCCGGTCCTTGGGTCCAGTAGATGGTGGTACATTACACCGTTTATTATGAAATACCGCTCGTAATCCCCGGATGTGGATACGTCCTCATCAAAAGCCTCCAGGCTGGCAATTATGCGGTCTTTATCGCCCTTTGGCCTGGGGTTTTCTACGCCAACCCTCCAACCATGGCCGTCCGGTTTTCTGCCGAACGCCTTGACGTCTCCCGCTACCGCGATGAGCCCGGCCTTTATCCCGTGGGCTTTCAGGACGGCCTCCGCATAATCATTGGCCCAGCCCTTGGCAATGCCTCCGGTATCGAAGGTCATCCCTTTTTTGGCCAAATACACGGTCGACTTCTTCTGGTCTATTTTTATGTTTTTATAACCCACAAGCTTGAGCGCATTCTTAATGCTTGCCGCATCGGGTATTCTCTTGCTGTAAGGGATGTTCCACAACCTTATGACCGGACCCATCGTGCCGTCAAAAGCCCCTCCGGTCTGCCGGGATACATAGACCGCTTTTTCCATGATGTCAAGAGTCTCCGGAGAAACCTTTACCGGCTTTATCCCGGCCTGCCTGCCGATTTCGGATATCTCGCTTTTGGGGTCCCAGAAACTTATCAGCTTTTCAAGGTGATGCAGCTCCGCGAAGGCGGCGTCTATCGCTCTGTTTGCTTTTTGGGCCGAATCCGATACCACCGTGATGGTCACGAGAGAATCCATCACAACGGAGCTTTTCCTGTAGATCTGTTCCGCCGGTTTTTTAGCGCACCCAAACAGGAATATGAATGATAAAAACAAAAATAAAAAACTTAAAAAAAGAGCATTTAGGATGCTTTTGTTGAGGTATCTCTTCAAATATTTATCACTCCTTTTTCAATTTTTCCAGGAGTGCCCTTCCGGTATATGAGTTTTTATCGGCGGCGACTTTCTCCGGTGGGCCATACGCGACCAGCGAACCGCCTGCCTCTCCGCCCTCCGGCCCCAGGTCTATCAGATGATCGGCTGATTTTATCACGTCAAGATTATGCTCAACAACGATAACCGTGTTGCCCAACTCCACAAGGCCGTTAAGCACGTGCAGGAGTTTTTCTATATCAACGAAATGAAGACCCGTGGTGGGCTCATCCAGGATGTAGAGGGTTTTTCCAGAGGCCTTTTTGCCCAATTCTTTCGAAAGCCTTACCCTCTGCGCTTCCCCGCCCGAAAGGGTGGTGGCCGGCTGTCCCAGCCTGAGGTATCCCAATCCCACTTCCGCAAGCACCTGGAGCCTTCTTCTCAAAGGCTGGATATTTTTAAAAAACTCCAGGGCCTCGCTTATGGTCATATCGAGGACGTCTGAAATGTTTTTGTCCCTGTAGAAGATCTCGAGCGTTTCCTTGTTGTAGCGATTCCCCTTGCATTCGTCACATGGCACATACGCGTCCGGCAGAAAATGCATCTCCACTTTCCTGAGCCCCTCGCCCTTGCAGGCCTCGCATCTGCCGCCCATGACATTGAAGCTGAACCTGGAATCGCCGTAACCGCGTATCCTGGCCTCAACCGACATGCTGAAGAGCCTTCTTATATGGCTGAATATGCCTGTGTAGGTGGCGGGGTTGGAACGCGGGGTCCTGCCCAGCGGGGCCTGCTCCACCGCCACTATGCGCTCGATGAATTCCGTGCCTCTGATCTCTCTGTACTCTATCGGAGATTGCTTCTGTTCCCCGCCGTACAGCAGTTTGCCGATGGCCTTGTAGATTATTTCGTTTACGAGGGTGCTTTTGCCGGAGCCGGAAACACCTGTCACGCAGGTGAACAACCCGATCGGGATCTTTACATCGATGTCCTTAAGATTAAAGGCCCTGGCCCCGAGGACTTCGAGGAATTTTCCGCCATTGGGGGTCCTCCTTTTGTCGGGAACAGGTATCCGCAGTTCGCCTTTCAGGTATTTGCCGGTAAGAGAATTTTCGTTGAGCATGATCTCATCCGGAGGTCCTGAAGCGACTACATGTCCGCCCAGGACCCCCGCGCCGGGCCCCATGTCAACGATATAGTCGGCCCGGAGCATTGTCTCTTCATCGTGCTCCACGATTATTACCGTATTGCCCTGTTGCTTCAGCCTGTCAAGACTGTCGATCAGTTTCCCTGAATCCCGGGGATGCAGGCCTATCGTGGGTTCATCGAGTATGTACAGCACGCCGGTAAGCGAGGAGCCTATCTGCGTGGCAAGCCTTATCCGCTGGGATTCTCCTCCGGACAGGGTGATGGAGGTGCGGTCGAGCGTAAGGTAACCGAGGCCGACATCCGAAAGGAAGCTCAGCCTTTCCTTTACTTCCTTCAGCAGCCTTTCGGCAATGGTCTTTTCCCTGCGTGTGAACTTGAGCCCGTTTATGAACTGGAGGGCCCGGACGGCAGGCATGCGTGAAAGCTCTCCTATATTTACGCCGCCTACTTTTATACTCAGGGCCTCCGGCCTCAGCCTCATGCCCTTGCATGAGCGGCATGGCCTGCTTGTGTCTATTTCCTCGTGCTGGCCGTCCGAAGCGAGCAGTTCATAGCCAAGCCCCCGGCAGGACGGGCATGCCCCGGAACGGCTATTGAAAGAAAAGAACATCGGGCTTATTTCCGGGTAGCTTATACCGCAGTTGGGGCACACGGCGCGGCTGCTGAAAACGCGGTCCTCTCCGCGGTCTATGAGGTTCACTATGACGCTGTCGGAGTAGTGCAGGGCGGATTCGACGGCGCTTTTCAGCTGCCTTTCCATCCCTGGTTTTATTATGAGCCTGTCTATGACTATCTCGATCGTGTGGCGCTTGTAGCGGGCAAGCTCCATCCCGCCGGTCAGGTCAACGAGTTTTCCGTCTATGCGTGCCCTCAGAAAACCTTCCGCCCTCATCTCCTGAAGCTCTTTCTTGTAACTGCCTTTCCTGTCCAGGACTATGGGAGAGAGCAACTGAAACCGCGTGCCGGCCGGAAGTTCCCCAATGGTGCTGATAATGTCCTGCGGCTCCTGCCCGGCAATCAGTGAACCGCACCGGTAGCAGAACGCCTTTCCGATACGGGTATAAAGCACTCTCAGGTAATCATATATTTCAGTTACCGTGCCCACGGTGGAGCGGGAACTCCTGGTGACCGTTTTCTGGTTTATGGCGATGGATGGGGAGAGTCCCTCTATCGAGTCGACTTCCGGTTTCTGGAGTTCGCCAAGGAACTGCCTGGCATAAGGCGAGAGGCTCTCCACATACCGGCGTTGGCCCTCGGCATAGATGGTGTCGATGGCAAGGGTGCTCTTTCCGGAACCGGAGGGGCCTGTTATTACGGTTGTCTTTTGCCTTGGGATCAGAAGCTCTATATTCTTTAAGTTATGTTCCCTGGCTCCCGATATTACGATGAAGTCCTGCATAAAAAGTGAAATCCTTTCAAGACAAGATGCTCTAACCTATTACTATAAAAAATATACGCGGGTTCTTTCAAATCCCCGGAAAAAGCAGGGCAAAAGGCAAAAGACCGGAGATTCGGTTATAATTACAGCATGCCAAAGTTTCCAAGGTCTTTATTTTCCGTTATTGTGACCGGTATGGCCGCTTTCGGTCTGTTGCTCACGCCCTCGGTGCTTCTGGCCCAGCCGAAGATAGCCTTTGAAAAAGAGGCTGTCAATTTCGGCAAGGCTGTGTCCGGAACGGTCGTTGAAGGCAAGTTCATCATAATGAATAAAGGCGACCAGCCGCTTGAGATAGAGGAGTTAAGGCCTGGCTGAGGCTGCACCGCCGCGCTTGCCAGTTCGGCAGATATCAAACCTGATCAGACCGGCACGATTACCGTAAAGGTCAATACGCAGGGAGAGCACGGATATATCGTCAAAAACGTCTTTGTCACAAGCAACGACCCCAAGAGGCCGGGAGTGGATCTTTCCCTGTTCGGCTTTGTATCACAAAAATGAGGTTTTTCCGCCCATTTCCCGGTCACGCTCCCGCGGGTCTTTTATTTTTTTCATCCGGCCTGACAAAAAATTCAGCCGAAAAAAACAAAAAAAATCGGAAACGGTAACATTATCATGATAAAGAGGTTTGTCCTTTTCTTAAGGATGATAAAATTTTCCCATTCCGTTTTCGCGCTGCCCTTCGCTTTTACGGCCGCGATCATGGCCTCAGGCGGCCTGCCTGCGGCGGGCAAACTGTTATGGATAACTCTGGCCATGGTTGGCGCCAGAAGCGGGGCGATGGCAGCAAACAGGATAGTTGACCGGAAAATAGACGCGCTCAACCCCCGGACAAGCAAAAGGGAGCTGCCGTCCGGAAAACTGGGCCTGGCCGAGGTAACGGTCTTTGCGCTGATGTCTTTTGCGCTGCTTGTTTTTGCCGCCTGGAAGCTGAACCGCCTTTGCCTGGAACTCTCGCCCGTAGCCATTGCGCTTGTTGTCTTTTATTCCTACACAAAAAGGTTCACATGGGCCTCGCATTTTTTTCTTGGCCTTGCGCTCTCGCTTGCCCCGCTTGGGGCCTGGATAGCGATAAGCGGACGCGTAGGGGCAGCTGCGGTCTTTCTGGCCCTTGCGGTGGTCTTCTGGCTGGCCGGTTTCGATATCCTTTATGCGCTCCAGGACATTGATTTCGACCGCGGCCACGGGCTTTATTCCATCCCAGCCAGATTTGGCGTCAGCAGGTCACTTTTGGCCGCTAGGGTATTTCATGTGTTTAGCGTACTTATGCTCTTTTTGGCCGGCCTATTCATGAATATGGGTCTTTTGTACTGGGCCGGCCTTATCCTGGTGTCAGGGCTGTTCGTTTATGAGCACTCGCTGGTAAAAGAAAACGACCTGAGCAGGCTCGATATGGCTTTTCTCAATATGAACGGCTGGATAAGCATGGCGGTGCTGGTCTTTACGGCGCTTTCTTTTGTCTGATTTAAACGTCAACTTTAAAAATGGTTTTGAGATAGGTTTTAAAAAAAACCTCAGGACATCCGGCCCCTGGTCTCCTCTGTCAATCTCTCGTATTTGTATTTGTATTTTTTCAGGGTCTCCCTGGTTTTCGTCCGGCAGCACTCGATTACATTAAGGAGATCTTCTTTCGTCATTTCCTGCCCCCCTATGCGGCTCGAAAGCGCTTCCAGGTCCTTATTGACAGTTTTTATGAGGTCTTCTTTCAGAACATGCATCTTTTCAAACTCGTTCAAAAGAAGATTGATCTCCTCTATGAAAGACTTGATATAAACATCGTCTCTTTGTCTGATGTTGAGCCTGCCTGAGTAATTGCCGCCAAGGATTATCTTCAGCTCCATCTTCAACCTTTGGAACGGGCCTATGAAACGATGGGAAAAGCCCATTGTAAGCAGCAGGACCAGTGCGCCATAACCTGCCATTACGATTAGCGGTGTAAGGCCGGGGCTTACAACAGAGTTAAGTGCCTTGGCCAACACAATGAGTCCCAGGCCCGAAGCAAGCGATATAATGACCAGGATACCTATTGAATAACGCAGTTCCTTTGAAGAAAAATGCCTTTTTGATTTACCCGGTCCGAGGTCTTGCATTTTGGACATGATTATACATTAAATTAAAAACAAATCAGGTTTAAAAAAATCCAGGGGCCGTTTTTCTGTGGCATGTTGCCAATTTTTGCAATCAGGCGTGCGCATTTTCACACAAAAACTCATTAATTTTAAACATTTTTATATGTTTATTAGCGCCGGCGGAACTTATGTAAGAAAAAAACTTCAGGCAGGTAGAAATTTTAAATTTCATTTGTATACAATATAGTGCCTCAAAATAATGTCTTAAAAAGGACAGAGTCTTAAACGGGTTTTTCAGCTTTTTTCGATTCTTTGAGGGGGCGGGTACGGATATTGCATACTAGCCGGTACATGAACCATCTAATAGATATACAGTTGCTGACGAAGGCGCTAAAATCTCTCTCGGGGCTGACCGGCCTTAACTTTTCCCTTTATGATGACAGAGAGAACCTTCTGGTGCCAGCCTCAAGCGATGATGCGCTTCTGTCTTATGTAAAAATGAATAAAAAGGGACAGGAGCTGTATAACGCCTTTCTTTCCAAATACCTGAAGCTTACGCTTAAAAATACGAAATCCTTCCTGATACAGGGCCTTACGATGCAGTACCATGTCTTCATGCCGGTCCGGTACAAGGATATCACCCTTGTAGCGCTCTGCGAAGGCTTTTATATGCAGGAAGAGGACTTCTCGAAGTTTTATAACGAGAAGGGGGACGTATTCAGCGTAACCAATCGGAGCATGGAGGAATGGAAATCAGGCCTCACCTTTATAAGCTCTCAATCGATAGAAAAATATATAAGGGCCGTTAAACCGCTTCTGGAAGACATCATATCTTCGGGATACGAAAAAGGCGAACTCAGTAAAAGATGGCAATGGTCCAAGACGATAATCAGCCTTGCGGCAAATATAAAATCGGACGCAAGCATAGAGGATATCCGGCAGATCATCGTGGATACCGTGATATTTCTGTTCAACGTGGACACAGCCGCTATTTTTGCGCCCGCAAAGGACGATTTTTTTTACCCTGAAACAGTGGGAGGGCGCGCCAGGGACGCCATTAAAAGGCTGCACTTATCCAAAGACAATTACCTGGTCTCGAACGCAATCCAGTCCAAAGAACCAGTATCGGCCATTGACAGCTTCAAGCTGAAGCATTCGGGTTTCCCGGAGGAGATCATTTCCATGTATCTCTTCCCCATACAGTCCCAGACAGGTTTCTTCGGTTTTATGGGCATATTCAATTCCCTGCTGGACCGGGAGGCATTCGAATCAGTGGGAGAGCTTTGCAAGCTGTCATCATATCTTTTTAGCGTGAGGCAGCTTGGAGAGGAGTACGCAAAATGCTCGGACGGGCTTAATCTTATAACCGGCAAAGCCATGCAGCTCTATGCTCATTACAGGGACAGGCAGTCCCTTTGCGACCAGATAGTCAACGAGGCCTCCCTTCTTGTAGGAGCGGAAAAATGCTCGGTGATGCTGCTGGACGAGGGGGGAGATTACCTGCGGGTCGTTTCCGTCAAAGGCGTTAACAAATGGCTCATGAAAGAAGTGAAAATAAAGATAGGAGAGGGCATTGCGGGCAAGGTCTATGAGCAGGGAGTTCCCGTCCTCATAGACAGCGAAGAGAAATTGAAGAGCTATGCGGCAATTTCAAAACCTCTTTTCAAAACACAATCCTGCATAAGCATCCCGCTCAAGATCTCAGGCGAGTCCATGGGCATACTCAACCTGGCCGACAAGGGCAACGGCCAGAGTTTTACGGAAAATGACCTGTCGGTCCTCGCGCCATTCGCAATGCAGGCTGCACTGATGCTGAAGCTGGCTGAATGCCACACGCTCTCGGAACAGATGAGAGAGCTTTCAATAACGGACCCGCTTACCGGTCTTTTCAACAGGCGCTATTTCGACGTGCGGCTTGAAGAGGAGCACCGCAGGGCCATTAGGTACAACCTCAATTTCTCGCTTGCAATACTGGACATAGACGATTTCAAGGTCCTTAACGACACGGAGGGCCACCTCGCGGGAGATTACGCCCTGAGAGAAATCGCAAATATAATGGCAAACTCGATCAGGGCAAACGACATACTGGTCAGGATAGGCGGGGAGGAGTTCGCCATAGTAATGCCCCAGACCATAAAGGACGAGGCTTTTCATGTCGTTGAAAGAATAAGGAACAACATCAGCGTGATGGCCCTGCCCGGCGTTAAGGACGGACCGGTCACAAGGCTGACCATAAGCACCGGCATTTCGATGTACCCGGAAAGCGGCGATTCCATTGAAAGCATCATTATACAGGCGGACAAGGCGCTTTATTCAGCCAAAACGAACGGAAAGAACAAGACGATCTGCTGGCATCCGGGAGTAGACCCAAAGAACATGAAATTTTCCGCCGGCAACAGCCTGAGAGTCAGGGGCATAGAAATAAATCCGGACGGGAAGTCCGCCAATGGCGGCGGGCCGGCGACGCTCCCTTCCCCCGGAGGACATGTGAAACAGGAGCCGGACGAACCATTTAAAGGGTTCGTCATCTGAGATTTGGGTCTTTCCATCCGGACCTGCCTCATTCTTTTTCCTTCCCCCCCGCTTACCTGACCGCTTCCGGTTTTAAAAAATTTCTCCCAAATGGGGGATTGTAACAGGGTCTTTTTTCATCTACATTCTTTAATAGGTAATCTGATCACAGTGCATAAATAATCCCAGGTCATTTCACAGCGCAAGTAAGTCTGTTTTTAAAAACGGGTGCGGTACGTATTTTCAGGAGAGAGAAGAAAAAATGGCAGACAACAACGGTAATGTGCTTGTGGTTGATGACGAGCCCAATGCCGTAAAGGTTCTTTCCGAAGTGCTTGCGATGGGCGGCTACAACGTCTATAAATCATGTGACGCGCTGAACGCCCTGGACCTCATAAAAACCGAGCCTCTGGATGCCGTTATTACAGATTTGAGAATGCCTGAACTTGACGGCATGCAGTTTTTTGAAACCATCCGTGAGCACCATCCGGATATCCCCGTAATTTTTCTGACCGGCTATGGCACGGTAGAGTCCGCCGTTAATACCATTACCGAGGGGGCCTATTACTATTTTATAAAGCCCCCTGATTATGCGAAGCTGAAAGGGGTCCTTTCAAAGGCGATCAGGACCCGCCGCACGCTGTTGACCTTCCGAGCGCTCCAGAAGCCAGGGGTTCTTTCTAGGGCGATCAAATCGCGAAGGATAAATCTCTGCGCGGTCCGGCCCGGCGATGACGGCATCGCTGCGGGCGTGCAGATAATAGGAAAAGACCCCGGCATGCAAAAGATACTGGATACGGTGGCGGCCGTCAGGGACACGAGTTCCAGTGTGCTAATTACAGGAGAAACCGGCACCGGGAAGGAGCTTATAGCCAGGGCCCTCCATTATGGCGGAAAAAGGGAGCGGAAACCGTTTGTGGCGGTCAACTGCGCGGCCATCCCGCATGAACTCCTGGAATCCGAGTTGTTCGGATATGAAAAGGGCGCATTCACGAATGCGGCATCAAGGAGGATAGGCAAATTCGAGGAGGCCTCCTCCGGCACCATTTTGCTGGATGAGATCACCGAATTGAGTCTTCCGTTACAGGCCAAACTCCTGCGTGTTCTGCAGGAAAGAGAAATAGAGCGGCTTGGAGGCGGCAAAAAAGTAAAGGTGGACTTCAGGCTGGTTTGCTCGACCAACTGCTCGCTGGAAAAAGAGGTCCGTGATGGAAAATTCAGGATGGACCTTTTCTACAGGGTAAATGTGGTCCATATTTTTTTGCCCCCTCTCAGGCAGAGGAAATGTGATATTCCGCTTCTTGCCGGTGAGTTCATGAAAGAATTTTCCGAAAGGGAAAAAAAGCATGTGCAGCTTTCGGACGAGGTCATGAGAATGCTGTGTGATTATTCCTGGCCGGGCAATATCAGGCAACTGAGAAACGTGCTTGAAAGGCTGGTGGTCCTCTCCAGGACGGCAAGGGTCACGGCAAATGAAGTGCCGGAGGAGTTGTTTTCAATGAATACGGATGTGCCTGCGCCAGCGGCGCAGGTCCCGGGGCTTGCCAGCTCCAGAGGCGCACAGACCCTCAAAGAGCTTGAAGACCAGGCCGTTTTGAATGCGCTTGAGGAAAGCCGCGGGAACAAGTCAAAGGCCGCGAAAATGCTCGGCATCTCCAGGAAGACATTTTATAAAAGGCTGAGAGATATGGATTCAGAAGAAGCCGTTTCTTAAAACCCGCATTTTCCAGTTCCGCCTCATTCGCCCCTCCGGTTTTTTCTGATTTTTTTATTTTACCCGCTTTTTTGTTTCCAGCGTTAGTGATATACTTAAGCAGGTTTTTTTCGCATACATAACAAAATCGAGCGCATTCCCCAGGGTGTTTCGGGGGTGCGTTTTATTCGGAGGTCCTTCTTGAAGGTATTTGTGACCGGAGGAGCCGGTTATATCGGAAGCCATGTGGTTAAGGCGCTTGGTGAAAAAGGCCATGACGTTCTGGTCTACGATAACCTGTCGACCGGCAATGAATGGGCGGTGCTGCACGGACGTCTGGTCGTCGCCGATCTGGCGGACAAGTTGACGCTGGCCCGGGTGCTGGACGAATACAGGCCTGATGCCGTGATGCATTTTGCCGCTTCTATCGTTGTCCATGAAAGCGTGCAATCACCTGTAAAATACTATCTGAACAATACGGCCTGCACACTCAACCTGATCGAAGCGATGCTGGAGACCGGCACGGGCAGGCTCATATTCTCCTCCACAGCCGCTGTGTACGGGATCGCGGAGGGCTCTCCAATAGTTCAGGAATCCGCCCCGCTAAACCCCATCAATCCATACGGGACTTCCAAGATGATGAACGAACTTGTCCTGAGGGACACATCCGCCGCTTACAATGATTTCAGGTATGTCTCTTTGAGATACTTCAATGTGGCCGGCGCCAACCGGGAAGGCAGGATAGGGCAGGTCTATAAAAATGCCACGCACCTTATAACGAGGGCGCTTAAAACCGCAAAAGGCGAGCTGGGCGGACTGGAGATCTATGGGACCGATTATCCTACCTCCGATGGCACATGCATAAGGGACTATATCCATGTTGAAGACCTGGCCAATGCCCATATCGCCGCGCTCGATTACCTCGGGGCCGGAGGTGAAAGCAATGTGTTTAATTGCGGGTATGGACACGGCTCTTCCGTCAGGGAAGTCGTTGCCCAGGCAAAAAAAATAACCGGCATCGATTTCAATGTGTCGGAATGCGGAAGGCGTGAAGGAGATCCGCCCGCGCTTGTGGCCGGAAACGAAAAAATAAAATCCGTTCTCAGATGGACCCCGCTTTATGACGACCTGGGCTATATTATAAAAACTGCCTGGGACTGGGAAAAGAAACTGGCATAAAAATAAAAAACCCTCTAAAAAGAGGTTTTTTTATTTTTATCTTTCAGCTCCCTTTAATCTTTTTCCTGCTTTTCCATCGGGTAAAAATTTTGGTCAAAGTGGATGCCCGATTACGGTCCTCGGGCATGACGTCTAAAATGGCTTGTTTTTCATTCGTCATTCCCGCATGGATTAAGCGGGAATCCATTTTGACGTTGCTGTTTTAAATGCTTCCGCCTGGCTTCATTCAACCGTAACGCTTTTTGCCAGGTTCCTTGGTTTGTCCACGTCGGTGCCGTTCAACACGCCGCTCCAGAATGCCATCAGCTGTAAAGGTATCACGTTGAGAAAAGGCGAAAGGGCCGGATGTGCTGGCGGTACTTCTATGACCTCATCGGCCTTTGTCCGAAGCCCCGGCTCATCGGTGACAACGATGACCTTCCCGCCTCTTGCCTTCACTTCCTCTATGTTCGAAAGAGTTTTTTCAAACAGGTTGTCCATAGGGGCGATGACCACAACCGGAAGGCCTCTTTCGATGAGGGCTATAGGGCCATGTTTCATTTCTCCGGCCGGATAACCCTCCGCATGTATATACGATATCTCCTTGAGCTTGAGCGCCCCCTCAAGCGCAATGGGATAATTTATACCCCTGCCCAGGTAAAGCATGCTGCGGGAGCCTTTTATCCTGCCCACGATGTCCTTTACGTGCTTTCCGGATGCCAGCGCCTTTTCAATGAGTGAAGGCATTTTTTTAAGCTGATTGATGAGGGTTTCGGCCTCGGCGGCTATAAGCCTGCCCCGTTTCATTCCCAACGCGATGGCAATGAGGCAAAGCGCCGCCAATTGGGCTGTAAAAGCCTTTGTGGATGCCACTCCTATCTCGGGTCCCGCCCTTGTATAAAGCACGGAATCCGCCTCCCTTGACGCAGTGCTGCCTACCACATTGCATATGGAAAGCGTGAATGCCCCTTTTTTGGAGGCCTCCCGCTGGGCGGCCAGGGTATCCGCGGTCTCGCCGGACTGGGTGATCGAGATGAACAGGTTGTTTTTATCGATCAGCTGATCTCTGTACCTGAACTCGGAAGCGATCTCCACGTCAACCGGAATATGTGCCAGGGCCTCTATAATATATTTTGCGACAAGGCCCGCATGATAGGAAGTGCCGCAGGCCGCGATATGGAGCCTCCTCAGTCCGAGGACCATCTTTGGCGTCAATCCAAGCGAATCCAGCATTTTAGGCGGATTGTCCAGCCATTCGCTCATGGTGTCCCTGACGGTGCGCGGCTGCTCGTACATCTCCTTGAGCATGAAATAATCAAAACCGTCCTTTTCCGCCATTTCGGGTGTCCAGCTTATCTCGACGACCTTGGCCCCGGATGATTGCCGCGCTTTTTTCGAACTGCCGTTTGGTCCAAGATTTTCCACTGTAATATCATCCCTGGAAAGCATGCATATCTGCCCGTCTTCGAGAAAGATGAATTTGTTCGTGAACTGGAGAAATGCCGGGATATCGGAAGCAAAGAAATATTCGTTCTGCCCCACACCAATTACAAGCGGGCTTCCGTTTCTGATGGCGAAAAGTTTACCCGGGCAATTGCCGCTCATAATGCCAAGGGCATAGGAGCCCCTCAGGTCCGAAACGGCCTTTTTCATTGACTCCTCAAACGTGTTGCCCTTTTCCATATGGCTGGAAATGAGGCGCGGTATTACCTCGGTATCGGTTTCGGATGAGAACTCGTGGCCCTCCGATGTAAGGCGCGATCTCAGTTGCTGGTAATTTTCAATGATGCCGTTGTGTACAACGACGACGCCTCCGCAGGCATGAGGGTGGGCGTTCCTGTCCGAAGGCTCCCCATGGGTCGCCCATCTCGTATGGCCCACGCCTATTTTGCATTCGGGCAATGGGAAAGGCAGGATCTTATGCAGGTCCTCTATTCTGCCTTTCGTTTTTTTTATCTCCAGACCGTTACCGTTTATATAAGCGACACCAGCGGAATCGTATCCCCTGTACTCAAGTTTTTTAAGGCCGTCCATCAGCACCGGAATCGCGCTCCTGTTCCCTATATATCCCACTATGCCGCACATACGATCTCTCTCCTTGCTCTGAAAAATTTTTTCTCGAAAGAAAATAATAAAAAAATTCTGAACAGAGTGTAAATGCCTTTGCTAAACAATATAAGAATAGCAAAAAACATTCTTTCTGATAACAATTATCATTGAAATTTAATATTTTAATTGAATTTTAATAAACAGGCCTCAAGGCAAGATTTCCATTTTGTGCCATTCGAAAAAATTTTACTTGAACTTTGTTCCGGTTTGGACTAAAAAGATAATGTAGCGCACAATCCATATGAACA
>JAKAEG010000040.1 GCA_021819985.1 Nitrospirota bacterium
CCCGCGCCTCGTCCACCATGTCCCTTACCTGCTCTTTTGCGGGTTTTCTGCCTTTTTCATCCAGGAAGGCCGGGTTTATTGAGAAGTAGTCGGAAATGGAATAAAGGCTTCCGGAAGGGCCAAGCGGCTGAATGGGGTTTACAAATATCCAGTTGAAGCCCATTTCCGCCGCCCTTTTCATGTGCCCGCCCCATTGGCTGAATTTTCCGGCAAGCAGGGGGAACAGATTATATATGTGCATTTTTTGCGAATGGTTCATAAAAAACTCCCTTGTTAATTAATCGACTCCTGCCTCGGGACGGGCCTGGACCACGTAAAGTTTCCCTCCGGCGGATGCGCCTTCGATGTCCTGGGGGCCGCCAGCCGCCTTTTCCACCTCGATTCCCGCTTTGGCCACGGTGGAGGTGAATTCCCTCAGAAATTTTTCATCCCATACGATAGGGACCCCGGTATAATCGAGCGTAACTTTTTCAGGTTCGGGCAGCATGAAACTGTCATAGAGTCCCGCGCCGGCGTAGCCCGCCAGGTCCTCCCCGTTGGAATCGGAACGGAATATGAGCCCGCCTCCTGCCCCGCCTTTGTGGCCCTCTTTATCGATATAAAAGCCTTTGCTTTTGCCTGGCATGGAAAGGATACGGGCCGTCCGTCCCCCTTTTTTAAACGCGAAACTGAGCGGCATACCCGGATAATTTCCAGCAAGGGACTCGCCCAAACCGAGCACGGCCTCGGCATATATCTCTTCCTTATCTCCGGTAAAAGGGTTTGCTGTATGGATAACGAAGCTCAGGTCCGAGTTTACGACTTCCTGGATTAGCACCGACATGAAAAGATCGGCATCCGCGATCCCGTTTGCTTTTCTGTTTAAGTACGCGCGGTCGTTCCATTTTGATGCCCAGACCCGCTTTATGCACGCCCATGCTTCTGGCCAGTCCTGCGGGAACTGAAACCCCGCTTTGCCCATTACATCCTTTAGCGCCCGGATGAAGTCAGGAGGGGCTTTTAAGTCCAAAACAGTGTTCCTTAATTCAGTAAGCATCTTTTTGAGGTCTGCACCTGAGGTCTCTTTGGAATTCCCTTCAAGCTCGCGATATTTTTTCTCCGTCCCCCCGTTTTCTTTAAACGAGAGCGTCTTTTCAAAGACGCCGAAGGGCAGGGCCGAGGAGCGCGGGATATTTATCCATTCCGGCAGCTTCTGGGCTGCGAGGCGTTTCAGGTTTATGGATTTATAGCCAACGTTCTGTTCAGTGAACTCAGAAAGTGAAACGGCCCACGCGCTCCAGGCTGGGCGCGTTATGGATTTTTTATTTTCAATTTTAACGGCGGTTTTCCCTTTTTTTGCCCTTTTGGCGGTCATGCCCGCCTGTTCTTCCTTGCTTTCTTCCCCGAACCGCATATCGCCTGAGACCGCTGCTTCGAGACTTATGAAACGCCCTTCCATGGATTTGATCTGTTCCAGAATACCCGGATCAAGGCAGGTGGCGAAAAGGACGCCCGCGTTTCTTGCGCGAATGGCCAGATGCGAAAGCCTGTCTATCGTTGAAGGCGTTATGATGGCCGGTATGCCTGCCGGTATCTCCTCATCCCCTCCGATCTCAGCGGCCACAAGGACCACGGGGTTTTCCGAGAAATCCTGCCCCTGTATCTCTTTAAGCGATGCTGTCAGTTTCACCTGGCCGGAAGTTTTTTCTGCCGGGAGGGCCCGTCCAACTTTTTCGCCATGCTCCTTTTCGGTCTTTCCCCGGCTTATTATCTGCCAGTTTTCCATGCCGGCGCTCTTTCTCAACAAAGGGTCGATAAGCCGCAGGAGGGCAGAAAGGGCGAACACGGGCCTTCCCCGGAGCGCCTCCTCGCTAAAGGTCTGGACCGACCATGGTTCCGCGTGAAAGGCGTTTCCAAGCCGTTCGGCCACGGGCTGAAGCAGCAGGTGGATACGCTGCGCATAGGCCCCGATGGCGCGTCCGATCCGTTCCCGGTTGGCTTCCGCACGGAGCGCCCAGGGTTTTTTAAATCGTGGGAAAGTTTTTTCCAATTTTTTCCAGAACCCGAAGCAGAAATCCATCTCCTCATCTGAAGGTGAAAGGGTGACGTTTTCCAGCGCCAAAGAGAAGAAGTCCGCAAGCTCATCGGCCCCCGGTATGGCTTCCAGAGCGCGTTCCGCAAGCACCCTCAAAAAATCCTCAAGCGCCATATCCATAAAAAGGAGGTCTCGCGTCTCCTCGTTGCCCGCGCCAAAACGGTCCTTGAGGCGTCTCCTGGCCTCGATTATCTTTCCGGCAAGGGCCGGGGCGGACGCGGAAGTGTCGCTGCTCATTGACCGGGCGATATGTAAAAGTTCTTTTGTTTCATTGTCGAGCAGGCGTTCCGCTGCCTGAATCGCGGAATACAGATCTGTGCCGGAATGGACTTCCTTGAGTATGGAGAGGAAATTCTCGAAATCATGTATGAGCGCATCTTTCAGGTTCGGAATAAAATCCGGGTGAGACCTGATCGGTCTTTCATAGCTTTCGATCCGTTCTTTAGTGACGCCGCCCGCTTCGAGTGTTTTATAAAAGACCTCAGGATTTCCATTGCTCCTTAGAAATTCCAGGTAGGCCTGGCAGATAACGATATCATCGGGGGTGGCGTTATTATGGAGTTTCTGGTGCCATTCCTCCATGAAGTGTCCGGAGACTTCCTTGATATTGCGCCGGTGCATGATATTGAGCACTTCGTCCCGGACGCGCTGTGCGTCGCTGCCCCGGCCAAGAGTGGTCAATATGAGCCGGATCATCTCCCGTTCTTCGGGCGCTTCCTTGTATCTGCCGGACAATTTCGAAAAAAGCCGGCCCAGGGCATGCCCCAGTTCGCTTGGCTTGGTGTTGTAGTTACGCTGCCATGTAAGCTGGCGGAGGGCGGAAAACCGCAGCCACACATAAATGAGCGCCAGTCCGTTTATATCGTTTTTCCCGATCCTGTCCAGGAGGTCGTAACAGAGATTGAACCTGTGCATGAGAGTCCAGGAGTTCTGGCTCATTTCCTTCCCGGTTATCTCAGCTTCAATGGCAGGCAGCGCCGCAGAGGGAGGGCCTCCTCCGCCAGCTTCAGGTGGGGCCGGTTCAGGTTTTTTTGGTTCCGGCAAGACCACGCGGTAATTTCTGCCGAGATTATTGTCCCAACTCCCCTCGCCGGGAAAGAAAAGGGCAAAATCCATGAAATTAAAGCCGGGGTCGCGGTCTATTTTTATTGTGATCTGCCCCTCGCCTGGTTTTAAAAGGGTCTGGAGCGCGGCGTGGTCGAAGGGATGGGTGCCGGAGGGCCAGTTTCGTTCCGGGGGCACATGCCATTGCCCTTCGGCTTCCTTTCTGAGCCCCCAATGAATAAGGAAAGGTTCGCTAATGTTTTCCGCTTTTATGATTATTTCAACTGAATCTTCCCAGACGCGCTTCTCCACAAAAAGCACTATGCCGCTTTCTGTGCTTATCTTCAGGACTGGAGGCATTGGCTGGTTATGTCCCCCTCAAAGTTTTTATGAATTAATAATGGACAAAAAGCAAAAAACCTATTAAAAGATTATCTGAACTGGTTTTAAAGTCAATCAGCTTCTGCCAAGCTTTTTTGCTTTTACCTCTTGGGTGAGAAGGGTTATCATCTGCCGGGCCGCTTCAAATCCGGTCTTTTCTGTCTCGATGCAAAGGTCGTAATTTCTGGCATCCGTCCAGTTGGCGCCGGTCTTGGCGTTGATAAATTTTCCCCTGTTCCTGTCGGAGTCCTCTATGAGGGAGCGGGCCTCTTCCATATTTTTTATTTCGTACAGCTCCATGACCCGGCCAGTCCGGAATTTACGGGGGGCGTGGAGGAAGACGTTTACAAGCCCGGGCTCCTCTCTCAGGATATGAAATGCGCCCCGCCCGACGATCACCGCGTCGTGTCTGCCGGCGATATCTCTTATAATCGCCGCTTCGGCCTCGAAGATCTCGCTGTCATAAACGGGCAGAAGCGGAGGAGGAGTATACGCCACCTCCGGGGAGCCAAAGATAAACGGCCTTATAAGGTTTTCGATAAAGGCGGAGAGCCTTTCCTCGCGTCCTTCAAGGGAGGCCTCTTCCCGGCCCAGTTTTTTTGTGGCCATCGCCAATATCTCTCTGTCAAAATATGCGTAACCAAGAGTGCGGGCCAGCTCCTTTCCAATGAAAGAGCCACCACTTCCAAGCTGTCTTGATATCGTTATGATGACGTTTGGCATTTTTTAAATTTTTACCCCCGGTTTTTTTAATTTCAATGGTGATTTGTTGTTGTCATTCCCGCAAGCGAAGGGATTTTTCTGGTCCCGAAGCGCGTCGGGTAAAAATCCTTAAGAAAGATTCCGGACAAGTTTGTACAATGTTTAGACTTAATTCCTAATCTATCATTATCTCGCTGCCGCCTTCCGCCCGGCCTTCGCGAAGCAGGAGCACAAGGGGCAGCGACAATATGAAAAGGACCGTGACCAGCCAGAACACGTGATTATAGCTTAGCATCCCGGCCTGCCTTTCCAACTGGTTATTCAATATCCCCATCGCCTTGTAACGGGCGGTCGCGGGGTCTGCCCCGCGGCTCATCATTGCCCCTGTCATGACCCGTATGAAATTCGACGAATTGGACGTATACGGTGTCACGTATTTCACCAGACCCGCTCTGAACACGTTTTGTCCCCTTGTAAGCTCGGTTGCGGCTATTGCAATGCCTATGCTTCCAAATACCTGCCGGACCACGTTATAGATACCTGTGGCCTGGTTCATCTCGTCTCTTTTTATCGCAGATAAAGCCGCGGTGCTCAGCGCGACGAAAATCATGCCGAACCCTCCGCCCTGCAGGCATTGCGGAAGAAACAGGTCCCAAAAACCCACATTCAGCGACAGTCTTGAAAGCTGCCAGAAAGCAAAAGCCGTAATGATAAGCCCCCCGCCTATTATTATCTTTGGGCCAAGCCTGTTATAGAGCCTGCCCGCAATGGGCATCATGATGGCCATCGCCAGACTCCTTGGCATGAGCACGAGCCCGGAGTCGAAGGCCGGATACCCCAGGAGCTGCTGGAGAAAAAAGGGCAAAAGAAAAAGACTTCCGTAAAGGCCGATACCAAGCAGCCCGCCAAGCACGGTGCCCGATGCGAAGGGCAGGTTCTTCAAAACCCGCAGGTCCACGGCGGGCTTGTCCGTCGAAAGTTCCCGCCAGACAAAAAGCAAAAGGGCAATTATCGAGGCCGCCGCCAGATACGTAATAAAGTATGAGGCGAACCAGTCCTGCTGCTCGCCTTTTTCAAGCACCATCTGAAGAGATCCCAACCCCGCTATCAATAGCCAGAGGCCCGGGAAGTCTATCTTTGCCTTCTCCCTTTTCAGATAGGGCGGGTCGTGCAGGAACCTGGCCACAAGCAGCAGGTTTAGTATCCCTATCGGGATATTTATGTAAAAGATCCAAGGCCAGGAAAAATTATCTGTAAGCCATCCGCCTATGGTCGGGCCGAATGCCGGGCCAAGGACCACCCCGAACCCGTAAACGCCCATGGCTATACCCTGCTCCTCGGGCGGAAAGCTTTCCCTCAATATCGCCTGGGAAAGCGGGATCAAGGCCCCTCCGCCCGCGCCCTGCAGTATCCTGAACACCACGAGAGACGTAAGGTCCCAGGACATCGCGCAAAGAAAAGAGCTTACCGTAAATAAAACGACGCTGGCCACGTACATGCGTTTCCTGCCATATCGCGTGCTGAGCATCGCGATCAGTGGCATGATAATCACGTTTGAGAGCATGTACCCGGTGGCCACCCAGGTTATCTCCTCCACGGAGGCACCAAGGTTTCCGCGCATATAGGGCAGGGCCACATTCACGATGCTTGTGTCCAGGGCGCTCATGACGGTGCCCGTCATTACCGTTATGGCAATAATCCATTTGTTTACGCCAATACCGTGCTGTTCAGTCCGCATCAGAAAATGCCCTTGCCCGCCTTTTTTGATGCCCGTCTATATATTTTTTTAATAAATGATCCGGGCCCGAAAAAATGTAAGTGTATACTTACCTGGTATGATATATTGTGTGCCGGATTTTAAGCAATCCTTGACTAAAAACAGGCCGCCTTTTTATAATCCTTTCCTTATGGGTGAAGAAAAAGAAAAAAGTCTGAACGAGCTTGTAGAGCAGAGACTGAAGAAGATGAAGGAACTCAGGGAGGCGGGCATCGAGCCTTATGCGGCCCCGTGGCCTGTTACAGACCATGCCCAGCAGTTGCTTGACGAATACGGGCAAAGGTCAAAGGAAGAGCTTGAGGGCGGCGCTGCCGTCCGGGTCTCTCTTTCAGGCAGGCTTATAACGATAAGGGATTTCGGAAAGGCATCTTTTGCGCATATTCAGGATGCCACGGGGAAGACGCAGCTTTATTTCAAAAAGGACATCGTCGGGGAAGAAAAATATTCCCTGTTTAAAAAATATCTGGACCTTGGAGACATCATCGGTGTTTCCGGGCCCCTGTTCAAGACCCGCACGGGCGAGCTTACGGTGGAGGTGGAGGATTTCAGGCTGCTTTCAAAGGCCCTTCACCCAATGCCCGAGAAGTGGCATGGGCTCCAGGACGTGGAGACCCGCTACCGGCAAAGATATCTGGATCTGATAGCCAACCCGCAGGTAAAGGAGACCTTCAGGCTCAGAAGCATGATAATCAAGGCGGTACGGGACTTTTTTGAAAAAGAGGATTTCATAGAGGTCGAGACGCCGATGATGCACCAGATAGCCGGCGGGGCCGCGGCAAGGCCTTTCAGGACCTACCATAACGCGCTTGATATTGACCTCTTTTTGCGTATAGCCCCAGAGCTTTATCTTAAGAGGCTGCTGGTGGGAGGGTATGAGAGGGTATTCGAGCTTAACAAGAACTTCAGGAACGAGGGCATCTCGACAAAGCACAACCCGGAGTTCACGATGCTTGAGTTCTATATGGCGAACAAGGATTATGAGTTCCTGATGTCCTTCACCGAGCGCATGTTCGGCGAGATAGCGATGAAGACCATCGGGAAACTGAAGGTCCCTTACCAGGACACCGAAATAGACCTTACCCCGCCATGGCCGCGTTATCCGATGCTTGAGATAATGAAAGAAAAAGGGATGCCCGAAGAGGCCCTTCTGGACAGGGAAAAAGCCATTATCTGGGCCCAATCCCAAAAAATACAGATTGAAAAAGGGGCTTCCCTGGGCAAGGTCCTGGATGAGATATTCAAGGAAAAGGTGGAGCCTTTCCTTGTGCAGCCTACGTTCATAACCGACTACCCGGTGGAGCTTTCCCCATTGGCAAAAAGAAAGCCCTCGGACCCCTCGCTGGTGGAGCGCTTCGAGCTTTTCATTGCGGGCCGCGAGATAGCCAATGCCTTCTCCGAGCTTAACGACCCGATAGACCAAAAGGAAAGGTTCTTAAAACAGGTCGAGGCCAAGGCCAAAGGGGATGAAGAAACCCATCCCATGGACGAGGACTACATAAGGGCGCTTGAGTACGGGATGCCGCCCGCCGCAGGCGAGGGCGTGGGCATCGACAGGCTTATAATGCTTCTTACCAACTCCGCATCGATAAGGGACGTGATACTTTTCCCGCAGTTGAAACCGGAACCAGGCTCGCAAGCATAAAAACGAGTCTTACTGGAATCTTATCAAAACTATCTCCGGTGTTGTGCCCATGCGCATCGGAGGGCCCCAGGTGCCGGCGCCGGGCGATGTGTAGACGACGAGGGGCCCGAGTGTTTTTAGCCCGTTATCGAAACCCTTATAGACCCAGCGAGTTATCAGGCTTGCCGGGAATACCTGTCCGCCGTGAGTATGCCCTGAGATCTGAAACGCCACGCCTTCTTCCTTTGCGATCTCCGGGTACATGGGGGAATGCTTGAGAAGCACGACCGGACCATCGCGTCTGAATGGCATTTTTTTGAGTACGGCCCGGTACTTTGCCGCGGTAAATGTGTCCATGTAATCGACCCCCGCGATCTGAAGCCCCTCTATGGTTTTTATTTCGTTGTCCAAAACATTGATCCCAGCAGCTTTAATTGCGCGAATGTATTTTTGCTTTGACCGGGCGGAGAATTCCTCATGGTTTCCGGCTATGAACCATATGCCAAGGGGGGGCTTTATCCCGGAGAAAGGCGAAGCCAGAAGGGCGGCGTCTCCGGCTGTGCCGTCGTAAAGATCTCCGCCCAGAAAAAGTATGTCAGGGGAGAGGAGATTTATCTTTTGTGCGATCTCGCGCGAGAAAGCAAGACCCCTTACCGGTCCCAGATGGAGATCGCTTGCCCACACCGCCGTTTTGCCTTTCCAGTTGGCCGGAAGCCCCGGCAGGGTTATGTCTATTTTTCTTGTCCTGATGGTCCCGGCGTTTAATATCGCGAAAAAAGACACGAAAAGCCCAAGAGAAAAAAGCCCTGCCGCCCACACATCCGGTCTAAAGCGGAGTCCCCATAAACTGTGGGCCCATAAGGCTATCCAGCATAAAAAAGAACACCACAGGAGATAATGGAAGACGCCAAGCCATGCGGCCGAAAGCGTGTAAATAAGGCTTGCAATGGGCTTGTTATACCTGAAAACAAGCATTGAGGCGGAAAAAAAACTCACTGAAAGAACAAAAAAGATCATTTTGAGGGCCAGCGCATTCCGGAGCCCCAAAAATCTAATGGCCGTTTTGTAAAGGAACCAGTGGCCAAGAAAGATCAGGGACTGGAAAATGATAACGATCAGGGTAAAGAGCGGCATAATGTAGTTATATCACAGATTCCCGTCTCCTCCATGTTTGTGGCGGGAAAAAGTTCAAATTTCTCTTATCAGTCCCAGCCGGTGGCAAAACGTCCGCGAAATTGATTATCATTAATTGATGCGCTTGCCATATACGCTTTTCATCGCGTTCAGATACCTGAAATCAAAGAAAAAACAGAAAGGGATATCCTTTAACACGCTGGTTTCCATAGGCGGAGTCATGCTTGGCGTTATGACCCTCCTGGTGGTGCTTTCTGTTATGAGCGGGTTCAGGGACGACCTGCAGAAAAAGATCCTGGGCGTGAACGCTCATGTGGTCGTGACCTCCGCGGACGGGAATATCGATAATTATAAAGCGCTCCTTGGGAAGCTCCAGAGCTGGCCCCATGTAACCGCGGCCTCGCCTTTTATTATGGGCGAAGTAATGCTGTCGGCGGGCAAGGAATCGCAGGGGGTGTACATAAGAGGAGTTGATCCGAGTGCGGAAGCGAAAGTAACCGATCTGGCCCGGCACATGAAAGAGGGCTCGTTTACCGCGCTTGCAAGTGACAAGCCAGGCATCATTATTGGTTCCGAGCTTGCCGGCAGGCTTGGCGTGGTGGTTGGAGACACTGTAACAGTGCTTTCCCCAATGGGAGAGATGGGCCCGTTCGGGATGCTGCCAAGGATGCGCCGTTTCCAGGTGGACGGCATATTCGAAATGGGAATGTATGAATACGACAACAACCTTGCGATCACCGGACTTGGGCCGGCCGCCCGGTTTTTCGGCATGGACAACGGGATTACCGGGGTGGAGCTGAAACTGGACGACATATACAAGGCCCCGGAAGTCAGGTCCTCTCTCAACCAGGGGCTTGGGTTCCCCTTTTTCGCAAGGGACTGGATAGAGATGAACAAGAACCTGTTTGCCGCTCTCACTCTGGAAAAGATAACGATGTTCATTATCCTTACGTTCATAATACTTGTGGCGTCGTTCAACATCGTAAGCACGCTTATGATGAACGTGGTCGAGAAGCAGAGGGAAATAGCCATTTTGAAGGCCATGGGGGCGACAAGGCGGGGCATTATGACCGTGTTTGTGATTCAGGGATTATTGATAGGCATCGTAGGGACGGTAATAGGGGTTCTCGGGGGATATGTGCTTGGGTATATCATAAATACCTACCATATCATCAGCCTTCCGTCCGATGTCTATTACCTTAGCCACCTGCCTGTAAAGATGAACCCGAGGGATTTTGTGCTCGTCTCCATAGCCGCGATAGCCATATCGTTTTCCGCCACGATATACCCCGCGTGGCAGGCCTCCAGGCTGGACCCCATAGAACCTTTGAGATACGAGTAGAGGAGAAAAAAGCGGCAGGTTTTAAAGCCGTTTAGTAAATAGAGCGGATCTTGCCGGTCCTCATATCGAGGATCACTGTATCCACATAACTTTTACCGCTAAAAACATCAGCTTTTATGAAATGAGGGGTTATCTGTCCCTTTATAACAGCCCTCAGGCCGTGCTTGGCGAAGTACTGGCCCAGGGCGCGCTCGGCCTGCTGTTCCGTCATTACGTTCTTGCAGATGCCGTATGCCGCTCCGCAGCAGTCCCCGTAATAAAAAATGAAAACGTGGGTCCTGACCTCCTGGGCCTGAGCAGCGGTTGAGATGCCCAGAATGGCAATCATTAACAGGACCAGGGTCTTTGCCGTCCTTTGAGTCAGATAAGCTTGCATGTTGATAATAATTTTGTTTTTTGATGAATGGGAGGGAGGGAGGGGGTTTTCCCTCCCATTCATTGCCCCCATTACTGAGGGCGGAATATGAGGCCACAGGGGCCTCGTCCGCAAAAAGATTCTATCTGAATAATACCGCCTGAATCTGTGACCGCCATAACTTTATTAATTTAAACCTTTGCTTTGAAGAAGATTTGAAGGAATTGTGAATAAATTGTGAATCAGGCGGTATAGCCCGGGCAACCGGCAAAACCGGCGCATCCGAGTTTTCTCAAACGGCATTCAGTATTAAGGCAGGCCCGCCCCGATCCGGCAGTTTGTTTCAGTCCCGGGTTGGCGTGGCCCATTTTCCCATGCGGTAATATGTGCCGGGTCTTTAGGGGCTCAGCTGTTTTGGATATCTTGGATATTTTCCTGTCCATTAACTATGATTATAACGAACCTTTTGGCATCTGTAAAAGGGAGATTGAAACTTAATATCTCATGATCGGTCCCTTCCAGTTCTCCGGTATGGGAAGGGCCCTTGCTCATAATGAAAAAACCGCCCTTTTTGACTATGGCCCCAGCCTTCCGTATGAAATCCGGGACCTTGAAAAGCGCCCTCGTAAGCGCAATATCGTAAGGTTCGGCCACCGGAAGGTCCTCGATCTTCGTTTCAAGCACCCTTATGCCTTCAAGGCCAAGTTCACGGGTGATATGTCTCAGGAAAACGGCTTTTTTCCATGCGGGCTCCACCAGAGATACGGACAGGGCAGGGTCAAGCAGTTTAAGTACGACCCCAGGAAAACCGGCCCCGCTTCCGATATCCGCGATGTTTCTGCCCCTGCCCCCGATGGCCTTGAGATACAGGGCGGAGTCCAGGAAATGCTTTATTATTATCTCCCTGTCGTCGTCTATCGCGGTAAGGTTGTGAGTGCGGTTCCACTTCTTGAGTTCCCGGAGATAGACCATGAACTTGCCAACGGTCTCTTTTTGAAGGGGGGGCAGTCCAAGCAGGGCGGCGCCTTCAAGCAGCAGCTCTTCAGCGGGATTTCTCATTTTTTCCATTTTTCGCCTGTCTTCTGGTTTCCTTTTCGGCTGCTATCATCAGGAGCATGAGCGCGGCGGGCGTCATTCCGGGTATCCTTCCCGCCTGCCCCAGGCTTACAGGCCTGACCTCTTCCAGCTTTGAGACCAGCTCATTTGACAGACCTGGGATCTTCCGGTAATCCATCGCCTCGGGTATGGGATTGTCCTCTGAGGACTTCAGCTTCTGGATTGCCTCGGACTGCTTTTTTATGTAACCTTCGTATTTGATCTCCGTCTCGACAAGCATCCGGGCATCCGGAGAAAGCCCTACAGAAGCCGGAATCACCCTGTTTATGTCTTCGTAAGTGACTCCCGGCCGTTTAAGCAGCTGTTCCAGAGTTGCTCCTTCGGGCAGCGCCTGCGTTTCCTCGGAGGATTGTCCGATTTCGCCCTCGTGAATGGATTTTTTTTTAAAATCAAAAAGTATCGCGCGGGCCTCTTCAGGTTTTGCCCGTACGGTCCTCAACCTCTTTATTTCCACCAAAACGGAATTCTTTTTTTCGAGGAACTTTTCATGATCGTTTTTGTTTAAAAGGCCTGCTTCGCGCCCCTTCTCACAAAGCCGCATATCTGCGTTATCATGCCTCAAAAGGAGCCTGTATTCGGCCCTGGAAGTAAACATCCTGTAAGGCTCTGTGGTGCCCTTCGTGACGAGGTCGTCTATTAGGACCCCTATATAGGCCTCGTGCCTGGCCAGTATGAAGGGCTTCCACCCTTTTATTTTCAGGGCCGCGTTAATTCCGGCCATGAGTCCCTGGGCCGCTGCTTCCTCGTAACCGGAGGTGCCGTTTATCTGCCCTGCCAGATACAGGCCTTCCACTTTTTTGGTTTCGAGCGCATGATCAAGCTCCGTAGGGCTTACGAAATCATATTCGATGGCATATCCGGGCCGCATGATTCCGGCATTCTCAAGCCCCGGAATGCTTCTCACCAGCTCCACCTGCACATCGAAGGGCAGGCTTGTGGAAATGCCGTTTGCGTAATATTCGGAGGTGTTCAGCCCTTCAGGCTCCAAAAATACCTGGTGCCGCGTCTTGTCCGGGAAGCGCACTATTTTATCCTCCACAGATGGGCAATAGCGCGGCCCTGTCCCCTTTATCTTTCCGGAATAAAGGGGGGAGCGGTCCAGGCCCTGAAGGATTATCCGCATGGTCTCTTCACCCGTGTAGGTCAGGTAACAGGGCAGCTGCGGGTTTTTTATTTCCGGCCCCCAGAATGAAAAAGCGACCGGCGGGTCCTCGCCGGGTTGCGCGTCCAGCCTGGAGAAATCGATGGTTTTGGCGTCCAGTCTTGGCGGAGTGCCGGTCTTGAGCCTGCCCATTCGAAACCCCAGCGCCCTTAGCGAATCTGAAAGCCCTATGGAGGGGAACTCCCCGGCCCTGCCAGCTTCGTGCGACTCCGTCCCTATATGTATCAGGCCTTTCAGGAAGGTCCCGGTCGTAACTATCACAGCTTTTGTTTTATGGAAAACCCCAAGCGAGGTAATAACGCCCAAGATTTTGCCGTCCTCAGTGACAAGGCGTTCGGCCATTGCCTGTTGGACGTGAAGCCCGGGTGTGTTCTCGATGACTTTTCGCATGGCAAGTCTGTAAAGGAGTCTGTCGGCCTGGTGTCTCAGGGACCAGACCGCCGGGCCTTTCGAGCGGTTCAGCACGCGGCTTTGTATGCAGGCGGCATCGGATATCCTGCCCATCACGCCGCCAAGCGCGTCTATCTCTCTTACCAGATGGCCTTTGGCCAGCCCGCCTATGGCCGGGTTGCATGAAAGTTGCGCGATATTGTCCAGTGTAAGGGTTAAAAGGCAGGTGTTAAGGCCCATGCGGGCGGAGGCGAGCGCGGCTTCGCAGCCGGCATGCCCCGCGCCGATAACTATGACGTCATATTCAAATGTGGTATTCATGCCAGTTTTTTATTATGACAAAAAGAGACGGAAGGTAACCAGTACAGAATTTGACTTTGAGGTAACATGGTGCGATAATAAAACTGGAGTTTCAGAAGTAAAGTGATGTTTCAGTTCCCAATAAACAAATCCACAAAGGTTCAGGTTGTAGCCTTGTTCCCACTCCCCACAGCCGTTTCTGAAGCTTTAATCCGCTACACGGAAGGAGGTATCAGAAATGGCAGAAGGAACCGTTAAGTGGTTTAATGAATCCAAGGGTTTTGGCTTTATAACGAGCAAAGACGGCAAGGATTATTTTGTCCACTTTTCCTCGATAAAAGGCGATGGCTTCAAGACGCTTGCAGAGGGTGACAGTGTCGTCTTCGAAGTGGAAAGCAGCCCCAAGGGCCCAAAAGCAATTAACGTAGTAAAACAGTAAAGCCCTGGACCCCTCCAGCCCCCCGTATAAAAACGGGAGGCTTAAATGAAATCCCCCCTGCGGCAAGCGGGGGGATTTCTAAAAACAAAACATAAAAAAGCTCTCCACAGAAACGGGAGAGACTGGAAAACAAAAAATTTACCCGGAAGGAAGGCAACTCTTGATAAGACAAAACCATTTCGCCAAGCTTGAGCTTCTCAAAAAAAAGAGGCTTGAGGCAGGACTCCTCCGGGACCTGTTCCCAAAAGTGGCGGGCATCGTCATCCAGATGACCTATTATCACAGGTCCCACCAGACCCTGATGGAGAGGACCGTGAACTTCTACCCCTCCGATTACGCATATTTCAAAATGAGCTGCATGACAAGGGGATGTGAAAGCGGTGGTTTCGATCTTGCCCTCGTTGTAAAGGACCTTATTAAAAAAGGCGGCAAAAGCGCGAAAGGCGAAATCGGCTGCGCCGGTTCAGGCCCGGATCTGGATGAGGGCCACGCAAGCATCGATTACAAGATCAATGTTCAG
>JAKAEG010000041.1 GCA_021819985.1 Nitrospirota bacterium
CACCTTTTCTATCATCCCCGAGCTTAAAAATATAACCATCGAACTTCGATGGGCGGCAAGCAGGGACAGCGCCTCACGCTCGGGCACAGGCGTTCTGCCCGCCATCCTGGTGACGATGACAGTCTGCGAGACTTCCGGTATTGTGAGTTCCTGGCCTATTGCCGCGCAGCCCGCCCCCAACGATGAGACCCCCGGCACTACATTGCAGGCTATGCCCGATCTTTCAAGCAGTCCTATCTGTTCCGTTATGGCGCTGTAATAGGAGATGTCTCCTGAATGGAGCCTTACGGCCAGCTTCCCGCCGATTGCCGCCTTTTTTAAAATTTCTGTGGTCTCTTCAAGCGTCAGCCCGGCCGAATCATGTAGTTCCGCTTTTACGTCCTTTAAAAGCCCGGTATTCACAAGGCTTCCGGCATATACGATAACGTCCGCCTCATCCAGAAGCCTGCGCCCCTTCAGAGTCAGAAGCTCCGGGTCACCTGGTCCCGCGCCTATAAAATAAACAATTTTTTTGATTTCTTTGGCTTTTTTGATTTTTTCTTTCATCTTCCCTTACCGGTTATTATGATCGTGGAGAAGTAATCGAGGTCTTTGTCTTCCACATCCTGCACCTGCTTTATGATCTCTCCATCGAGCCCCGCCCGGCAGACGTAAACCGCGTTATCGATCGTGCCGGTCTCTTCGAGAATTTTTTTCACCTTCGGAAATACGCTGTGCACCTTCATCAGGGCCACGCACTCAAACTTTTCAAGAATGTCCTTCAGCCCGGAGGTGTAAGAGGCGGGCACTATCGCGATCTTTTCTCCCGAGAGGGCCAGCCCATTGCCAATGCGGGCGGCCGCCGCGGTGACCGCTGTAATGCCGGGGACTACCTCGACCTCAAGTGACGGATCAAAAAAAAGGAGCGCCTGCCTCAGTCTGAAAAAAGTGCTGTAAATGGAAGGGTCCCCAAGCGTCACGAATGCAAGGTCGGTCCCGTCCTTCACAGTATCAAGTATGCGCTGCGCGGCAGGCTCCAGCGCTTTTGGGGAGAGTACCTTCACCATCGGGAAATGCAGCTCAATTATCGCCTTGCCCGCCAGGTCGACCGCCCTGCCGATTATCCCAAGGGCCATGCTTTCGCCGTCCTGCCTGCCTTTGGGGACGGCTATTGCGCCGCACCCGCCCAATATACGGACCGCCTTGAGCGTCAGAAGCTCCGGGTCTCCCGGCCCGGCGCCTACGGCATAGACCTTTCCTTTTTTCATTTTTTTTCACTCCCCCTTATTACAAAAACCGGGTTAAGCGCCTTGAAATAATTTTTCCTTTTTTGACTTTTCTGACCCCCGGCCTTCCCTCCGATTGGCGTACCAATCGGTACCATCCTTGACGCCGCGATGCTTACCGCGTCCACTTTTTGAAACCCCTCTTTTTCAAGCGACAGGAGCGCCTCGTTTATGCTTTCAAGGGTAATGGCGGATACCACAATTATCCCGCCTTCTCTCATCTTCCCAGCCGCAAATTTTATTATATCCACAAGCCCGCCGCCAGAGCCTCCTATGAATACCCTGTCCGGAGCGGGAAATTTTTCGAGGGTGGAAGGGGCCTCGCCGCAGATGATATTTATACCGCCCGCATGCAGGCTCACGCTGTTTGCGATTATCTCCGCTGCCCTGTCGCGCTCTTTTTCAACTGCGTAAACGTCAAGGCCGGGGGAAAGCCTTTTTGCCTCGATCCCCACAGATCCCGAGCCCGCGCCTATGTCCCACAAAACCCCTTCCACAGGAATTTTTAATTTATGAAGGACAACCGCCCTGACCTCATCTTTTGTTATAAGACCTTCCGAATGCCCGAACTCGTCTTCCTCAAGCCCCAAACATATTTTTACATTTTTAGTGCTATCTTTATGCCCGCTTTCCGCCTCAATGATGAGCAGATTGGGCTCCCTGAACTGATCCATCGCTTTTAATTTTGAGGCCGTCGTCTCAAGCATATTTTCATCGGGCAGCCCCAGGCGCTCAAGCACGATCACTTTGGAGTTGTCCGGCAGGAAACGAGCGATCTCTCCTGGGCCGTTCTCTCCTCCGGTAAGGACCGCGATCTTTGTATGACGGTCCAAAATAAGCGGCAGGTCTTCCGGCCTCCAGCGCCTTTTTTTAGGGCCGTGCAGGCTTACAAAAAAAGCGTCCTCCCAGCTCTTGCCGGCCCTTGCGAAGGCAAGCTGTATTGAGGAAATGGCAGGATATATAAAAACCTCCTCGCGCGGGAATTCCTTGAGAAGCACTCCCCCGATGCCAAAAAAAAGCGGGTCTCCGGAGGCAAGCACGCAGGCCTTCCCGTTAAAGCCGCGCAAAAAAGAGACGGTATCTTCCACCTTTGGGATGATTTTTATTTTCTCCCTGAAAATTGCATTCTCTCTAATTTTAAAAATATCAAAAAGCCTTTGGCTTGCGAGTATCACTTCGGATGCGGCAAGGCGCTCACGGGCTTTACCGCTTAAGGAAAAACCCCGTTGAAGACCTATCACGAATATCTCTCTATTCATTATCAGCTATTATTTTCCCCTCATATGATACAAGAAAGGCCGTCACCGGAAGCCCGGATATTCTCTCCCCGTATGCCGCCGCCCCGGCGCACACTTTTTTTGTCTCTCTAATGGAAACATAATCGAACATCTCGCGCGCCGTATTATAGGGCCTGACAGGGATTTTTATTCCAAGCTCATCCCTCAGAAAATCCGCCGCCTGGTTTGCATCGATAACGCCTGAGCGCACGTGCGTGTCCGGCGTGCCCATGGCTATCTTTATGAGCTTTGCCCATTGGGCGCAGATATGTATTTGGCCGAATTTTTGCCTTGCTGCCTCTTTCAGGCTGTACTCCACGTAGTCCCCCATCAGAACATAAGATGGTTCGGGCAGTTTGAATTTTTGCATATGGGCGCGTTCCGATGTCCTTCCGGAAGAAAGCGCGACGGTCTGAAGTCCTATCGCGCGCGCGACCTTCATGGAAGACTGTATTGTGGCCTTCCAGGCCGCACCGGAAAGTGGTTTTACAATACCCGTGGTGCCCAATATGGAAATGCCGCCCACAATGCCAAGCCGCGCATTAAGCGTCTTTTTGGCAAGCACTTCACCTTTGGCAACGGATATGGTCACCTCGACGGCACGAAGAGTGGCCTCCAGGACAGCTTCGGTTATCATGCGCCTTGGAACAGGGTTTATCGCAGGTTGCCCGATGGCAACCGGAAGCCCCGGCCTGGTGACCACTCCCACGCCCTCACCGCCCTTTATGACAACTGAAGCGCCGCCCTTTATTGTTTGAGAAGACTTTTCATCTTTAGTAAAAATTACGCTTGCGGATACCTCCGCCCCGTTTGTCACATCCGGGTCGTCCCCGGCGTCTTTTATTACCGAAGCCCATGCGCGTTTCGCATCGCTGGAAAATTTACTTTTATGGAGTTTGAAACGGGCCCTTTTGCCGCCGGGCAGGGGTATCTCCACCTCGCCGCCCGGTTCAAGTCCTGCACCGGAAAGTAAAAGTATTTGCGCCGCCGCCTTTGCCGCCGCCGCCGCGCATGCGCCCGTCGTATACCCGGATCTCAGAGGACGTTTTAGTTTTTTTGATTTTTTTGTTTTTATATCATCCATGCCCAAGCAGCTTGAGAAGTCCTCTCCTTGCCTCTCCAACCGTGAGCGGGAGTTTCTCAAAGGGGACCTTGTCCTCGTTTTTAAGTTTCCAGATAAGCTCCGCGATCTGGGGGAGACGCAGTTTGACCCCGGCCATGTCCTCAGGCGCGGTAAAGACCTCCTCCGGGGTGCCGCTTCTTTTGAGCTTTCCGCCGCTAAGTATATGGAGCCTGTGGAGGAACAGGGGGACAAGCTCCACGCTGTTTGTGGCCATTACGATGGTGACGGAGTTTTCCCTGTTCAGTCTGGTAAGAAGCTCCATCATCCTGTATTCCCCCATGGGGTCAAGCCCGGCCGTGGGTTCGTCCATTAATAAAATGGAATGCCCCATTGCAAGAAGCCCCGCAATGGAGACCCTTTTTTTCTGTCCGTAGCTGATGCCGTTTATGCCCTTTCGCGCGCACTCCTCCATGCCTACGGCCTTGAGGGCCTCCATCACCCTTTCCTTTACCTCCGCCCTGCCCATCCCCATATTAAGCGGTCCGAATGCCACGTCCTCGTAAACGCTGGCGGCGAAAAGCTGGTCATCAGGATTCTGAAAGACCAGGCCCATCCTGCCGTATATCTCACGTGGCGAGAGCCTGCTTATCTCTTGGCCGTCCAGACGGACACTGCCCGAATAATTTTTCATTATTCCATCCATTATCTTGAGCATGGTCGTCTTGCCGGAGCCGTTTGCCCCAAGAATTCCCGTGAACTCGCCTTTACGGATGCCCGCGTTTATATTTGAGAGGGCTCCCGTGCCGTCGGAGTACTTGAATGAGATGTCCCTGAGTTCGAGTCTTATTGGAGCTTTATCCACATCAGCACCATGAATGACATAATGAGCCCGGCCAGAAGGAATTCTCTTTTACGCGGCGGACGCGCCATCCTCTCCGGGTCTCCAGGTAAAAATTTGCCGGTATAGCCCCGCTGCTCCATGGCAAGCGAGGTTGCCTGCGCCTGATCGAACGTTTTTATCGTAAGGCTGCCCGCAAGAATGCCAAAGGATTTTAATGACCGGGAGACTCCCGCATATCCAAGCCTGTTTTTCTGGGAGTGATATATGGTCTGGGCCTCGGAGAGAAATACCTTTATATACCTGTCGGCCAGAAATGTTATCTCTATGATCTGCCGGGGCACCCTGAACCAGCCAAGACCTGAAATTATATCGCTGAAATCGGTAGAGAGGGTGAATACGGATAACGCGCTTACCGCGGCCATTACACGGAATGAAAGCACAAGCCCCTCATGCATCCCTTTTTCATAAAAATGAATTTTCCAACCCAAAAGGTCAAAGGCAGCCCTTACCGGCCCGCCGCCCGATATGGCCTTTATCAAAAAAAGCACTCCCGCGATAAAAAGCGGCTCCGAGAAACGGTGCGCCAATTTTTTTGCCGGTATTTTCATATAAAAACATATGGATGCCGAGAGGGCGAATAAAACCGCCGGAAATATAAGGCCCCTGTTCGTGATTATAAGAACGACGGCGGAGCCGAAGATCAACAGCCTGATCCTCGCGTCTATCCCGGCTTTCTTTGTTTCTCTCTTTTTTACCCAGGCGGTCTTTTCCGGGTTACTTTCCATCTTTCCCCTTTATGCCTTTCTTTTCGGAAAAAAGCATCCTCCACCAGTAACCGGCCGCAAACCCCGCGGCAACCCCGGCTACCACAAACATAAAAAGAAGCAGGTCCCCGTTTATAAAGGATTGAGAGGCAAATCTGCCGTGCTCGGAAGCGATCCTCCCGACTACAGTCTCATCCACTCCCTGCCAGACGGAAAGAGGGACAAGAAAAAAATGATTCAGCCACGGGCTCAAATTGCGCCTTCCCTTTCCCCCTCCGGCATTGACCTTATCACACCGAACTTAAGGAGTATGTCCGGCCTTTTCTTCATAAGCAGGGTCACCATCCCTGCGGTCATGAACCCTTCAAGGATCCCGATGGGAAACTGGGTGGGCACGAAGGCCAGGGCTATTTTCCCGGCCAGAGGCAGGAGGGGGTCTTTCCCTCTGATACCCGAGGCAAGCTCAAAAGAGGTCGCGATGTATGTCGCCCAGTCCGCGAAAAGCCCCGCAATAAAACCCGAGGGAGCCAGACCCAGATTAAGCCCCCGAAGGGTTTTAAAAGTAATATAGCCCGCAAGCGATCCTATTACACCCATGGACATGATGTTTGCGCCAAGCGTGCTTAATCCCCCATGGGCAAGGAAAAGGGCCTGAAGCAAAAGCGCGACCGAGGCGACCAGCACGCTTATCCCCGGACCAAGCAGAATACCGGTGATCCCGGTCCCGCATGGATGGGAGCATGTGCCGGCAGTGGGCACGGGAATGGGCATAGCGGAGATTATAAAGACCATCGCGGAAAGGAGCCCCACGAACGGCTTAAAGGAGAGGTCGGCTGCCGAGATTTTTTTTAACCTCCAAAGGCCATAAGCTATAAACGGGGCAACCGCCGCAAACCAGATAATGCACCAGCTCAAGGGCAGTATGCCTTCAGATATATGCATGGCCCAGGCCCTGCCCGGAATAAAAAACAGGAGCATAAAAAAAATCGCCGTTGCCTTAATTTTTTTCATTGATTTTTAGTGCCTTCTTGCGCCATAAGCAACAGCGCATTCACAATGGCCGCGGCCACGGTGCTTCCGCCTTTTCTGCCCGCATTGGTTATGAAAGGAAATTTTTTACCCTGCGCCGCCAAAAACGCCTTTGCCTCGACTGCCCGGACAAAACCCACCGGGACCCCTATCACAAGCTTCGGTTTCAAGACTCCCTCGTTTACAAGCTTTATGCAGGCAAAAAGGGCGGTTGGAGCGTTGCCGATTACGTATATGCCCGCATTTTTCTCTTTTATCGCAAGGTCGCAAAAGCCTCTTTCCGCCCTGGTCTTATCGGCGTGATCGCCGCTGACGTCCTTTATGCCGCAAAGCGCCATGCCCCCAAATCCTGACAGCGCCTTTTCGTTTATGCCCGCACGTACCATCTCCACATCGGTTATGATGTCCATTCCGCTTTTTATTGCCTCAACGCCGGCCTTTACGGCATCCGGATGGAAGATAAGCGTGTTTATGAATTCAAAATCCCCGGTTGCGTGCACCACTCTCTGAACGATAGATCTGGTCTCATCTTCCGGAAGAGCCGCGTCTGACAGAGGCCCCGCCTCTTTGGCGATCTTTTCAAAACTCCTTTTTTCTATTTCGGAAGGTCTTATCTCACCTTTTGCCGCCTCTATCCTCTCCTTTGCCACTGCGGCTATTTCCGCGGCCACTCCAAGCGGCTCGGTGTATATGAACTCTATATAAGGGTAAAGCGCGCGGGCCTCCTCTATCATTTCCGGAATGTCTTTAGTCACGTGCATCCCGGAGTTAAGGAAATAGGGATGTATCACAACGCGAGAAGGTTTTTGTTTTTTTACCACGATCTCTTTTATGCAAGTTTTCAAGTCCGGCTGTTCGAACTGAAGGTAACATACTTTTATGCAATCCTTAGTGCAGGCGGGATGCATCATGCCGTGCAGGAGCCTGCCTACTACTTCCATACGGTTGGCGTCTTTTTTAGGACTCCCGTGACCCACAAGTATTATGGTCTCCATGTGATTTTTTAAAAAACCTGCTCCTTTCCCATCTTTTTAAAACTCAATATGGACCGTGCCATATTTTCAGCCGCGCGCGGATTGCTCCCGAAATGAAAATGCGTATAACCGGCAAGCGTGGACTTATATAGAGCGGACGTTATCCTTGCCTCCTGAGCATCCTCGCCCATCACATTGAACCCCACTCCCGGTTTCTCTCTACTCTCAAGCACCTGGCTATAATGAAACTCATGCCCCCGGAGCCTTTCGCCTTTTACTCCAAGCATGCAGTCCTCTGAAAAAACCGTCTCCCGGTAGCCAAGCGATGGTCTGCCTTTTATTATTCCTGTGACTATGGGAAACACCCCGCACAAGGGGAAAAACTCTCCGCCGTCACGGATGCCTTCCCCTAAATACATAAACCCTCCACACTCGGCAAAAACAGGGCCTCCCGCTTCCGCCCATCTTTTTATCGCTCCGGTCATCTCCCTGTTTTCAGAAAGCTTCCGGGCGTATATCTCGGGATAACCGCCGCCAAGATAAACGGCATCGGTCCCCTCTGGAAGCCCTGTGTCAGAGACCGGACTGAACGGGACGATCTCCGCCCCTCTATCGCCGAGCATATCCAGGTTGTCCTCATAATAAAAACAGAAGGCGTTGTCTCTGGCGGCAGCTATTTTGAATTTTTTATTTTTGTTTTTATTTTTATCCAAACTTGAGGTGTTTTTTTCTGCCTGCGTGCCGCTTTTATTTGCCGCAAGTTCTGCGACCCTTTTCATATCTATATGCGTAAGGACGGTTTCAGCAAGGGTTTGAAGCGCATCGCCGTTTAAAGGTCTTTCTTCGGCCACGGTCAGCCCCAGATGCCGTGAGGCGATGGAATACTCCGCATTTTTTGGGAGATAACCAAGGACCTCCACATCGGCCCGGCATGAGGATTTCAGTCTTTCAAAATGCCCGGGGGAGGAAACCCGGTTGAAAATGACCCCCTTTATCTGAACGTCGTTGTTGAAATCGCAAAAGCCTTTTATAACGGCCCCGGCGCTCTCCGCCATTCCGCTTGCGTCGATTACAAGCACAACAGGGGCATTTAATGCCCCGGCCAGGGCGGCCGTGCTCCTTTCGCCTCCGTCGAACAACCCCATTACACCCTCTGTTATCGCGATATCCGCCCCGGAGGAATGCTTTTTGGCGCATTCCCGGACGTAATCATTACCGCACATCCAGACGTCAAGGTTTCTCGAGGGGCGGCCAGCTATCATGCTATGGAGGCCTGTGTCTATGAAATCCGGCCCAGCCTTGAACGGCTGGACGGCATGGCCCATTTTTTTCAGGGCCGCAAGCAGGCCCAAGGTGACCGTGCTTTTACCGCAACCGCTGTGGGTGCCCGCTATTATAAGCAAAAAAACACGGCCTCCTTTCAAAATCAAATAAAATAAAAAATCCCGATGGTTTTCTTTCAAAAAAACCAATCGGGATTGCACCCAGTTTGCTTCATCCCCGGACGGGGTTTTCCGCACCCTGTCCGCATAGAAAGTTCTTCCGCGAGGGGAAAAACTTTCTATGTTTTAATGCTTACAGGCAGGTCTTCTGGCTTCCCGGTTCATCCTCACCTTCCCTTCCCATGCCCCTTTAAAGGCACAGTGGTTTTGAAGGTTTTTGTCCCCGGTTACAGCGGCGGGACCGCTCCCGATTCCCACGGGATTCCCTTTTTTTGGCCCTCGAAAGGGCACCTGTAAACAGCACGTCCTTATTCGTATCCATTTAAGCAGAAGCGCTTTGGTATTGTCAATTTATAATCAGTTCTTTAAGGCCCTGCCGCTGCCGGATATGTTGAATGTCGAATTGCCATCTCTTCAGGAGACTGCATTGAGGCAAGGTACCCCGTATTGCCGCATATCCCGGCCTGCTTTTGGCCCATAGGCATTATCTTTACATCCCCAAGGGCAAAAATATTTCCTTCAGCTATCCTGGCTTTGAAATCCTTATAGAATTTGAGCGAAGCGGTCCGGGCACTGAACTCCGCCTTCCTCATGCCATGGTCATAACCTATGCTGAATCCGATCAGAATACCTACTGTCAGGACCCCAAAAAAAAGGACCAACCTGATCAATTTCATATTCATGACTTTCATGTACCCCCTTTCACAAGAAAAAATTCAGAAATGACTTTGAACCTATCTCAAAATTGCTTCCGGCTGCAAAAGGTTTTTAAGAAATCGCGGCATACGGCGTCGAAAAAGGAAAATCGTCCTCAACGCAACGCTGCTGCGCCTCCGGGCGATTTCCCCTTTTCTCCTTGTCTGCCACAATTTCTTCTCTCTTTCGCTTCAGAATCGATTTTGAGATAGGTTCTATGAGAATCTAACCCAATTATCTCAACAGATACCTTCCTGTGCAAATGTTTTTTCATTCCTCGATTTTCAGTTCACGTCGGATGAAAATAGCTGATTTTTAAGCAGAAAAATGAAAGCCGGCAAACTGCTATAATTTTGTCATGGGAAAAGCGCAGGCGCACGTGATCTTTAAAGGCATGGTACAGGGGGTCAACTTCAGGTCTTTCGTACAGAGGACCGCTATTACCCACAACGTGGGTGGCTGGGTCAGAAACCTGCCGGACGCAACGGTAGAGGCCGTCTTCGAAGGAAATAGGGCCGCCGTCGAAGAGACCATAAAAAAGTGCCGGACCGGGCCTGCTTATGCCAACGTGCAGGACGCCCAGATTGAATGGAGCCCCTTTGAGGGAAACTCCGGAGGCGAGTTTCACATTAAATATTAAAAAGCAAAAAGATGAAATTTCCTCTTTGTCAACCGGACTGCCACAGCAGGTTGACAACCCCGCCTGCATCAACCAGAATATCCCAATGATAAAAATAAAAGACTTGACCGGGCATGTCCTGGCTGGCGGCATGCTATCCAGGGATGAGGCCCTGCTTATTGCGGCGGTGGAAGAAAATCATTTGCCCGCGCTTTTCGAGGGGGCAAACCGGATAAGAGAGGCGTTCAGGGGGAACCGGATCGACCTTTGCTCCATTATAAACGCGAAGTCCGGCGCATGCCCGGAGGACTGCGCATACTGCGCCCAGTCCGCATGCGCAAAAACCGGCATCAGGACCTATCCGCTTGTCGGCACCGGCCAGATACTGAAGGCGGCAACGGAAGCAAAGGCCGCAGGGGCCAGGAGATTTTGCATTGTTACCAGCGGAAGAAAGCCCAAAAGTGAGGAACTGGATGCAATCGCCCGCTCGATAGAGCAGGTGCGGGCCGCGGGTCTGCTTCCCTGCGCGACTCTGGGGCTTTTGTCCCTTAAAGAACTGAAACTTTTGAAAAATGCTGGCTTGGACCGTTATCACCATAATCTTGAGACCTCTGAAAGATTTTTTCCGGAGATATGCAAAACCCACACTTTCGAAGAAAAGCTCCGGACGGTACTGGCTGCAAAAGAGGCGGGGCTGTCGCTTTGCTCCGGAGGGATATTCGGCCTCGGAGAGAATTGGGAAGACAGGGTGGATATGGCTCTTGCCATAAGGGAATCGGGAGCTGATTCTGTCCCCATAAATTTCCTGATACCGGTTGCCGGGACCGCCCTTGGCGAAAGAAATATCATGCCCGCGCTTGAGGCATTAAAGATAATAAGTCTTTACAGGTTTTTGTTTCCTTCAAAAGAGGTGCGCGTCTGTGGAGGCAGGGGACAATGCCTTGGCAACCTGGGCAATATGGTATTCAAGGCCGGGGCGGACGGGCTTTTGACTGGAAATTATCTTACGAAAAAAGGCGGCCCCCCGGAAGATGACCTCCAGATGATAAATAATCAGGGGTTCGCCCTCGCATGAAAAAAGAGGCCCGGCCCCCCCGAATTTTCTGGTCGATCCGGATGCGGGCAGCCTGCGGAGGAAAACATATATCCGGGGCGGAGGGCATCTTTGGGGAAAAAGATGTCGAAAAGGCCCTGTTCGCATACGCAAAAAGAGCGTTTAGCCATTCAAAGGGACAGCCCGACAGCGTGATACTTAAGGCGGAACGCCTCTGCTCGCCGCCCCTGTCCATAACAGCGCTTCCTATATCCACTGTAGAGACCAAAAATCAAAAAGAGGCCAGGCAAAAAGCGGTGGAATTCTTGATGACAGCCGGGGTCTCGCGCCGGGCCGCCACATCAGCATTGAAGATAATTGGAGAGGGTAGTTTGAAAGGGGCAGCCATCCTGGAGGCAAAAGAAGGCACAAGGCTCGACCACGAATCCGATAAAGGCATTCGGGCCTCGATGCTTGGGATCACGAAACGCGCCGAAGGGGAGCTTCTGGCCAGCCTGGAGGAGATGGGCATTAATGAGGACCATAAAAAAAAGCGAGTAAGGGACGCTCTGGTCATAGCCTCCAAAGTGGCGGCCTGTCCTCAAGTGCTGGCCGAAATCTGCATATCGGACGACCCCGATTATACGACCGGCTATGTTGCCGGAGCGGCCATCGGCTATGTCAGACTGCCGGGGATCAAAAAAAATGGCGGCGGTGAGGGAGGAAGGGTTTTTTTCGTTCAGGGAAATTACCAGAAAGGTAAAAAAAGTAAATTGACAGAATATTTACAAAAAACACCGGTCATCGTTGGAAAAATCTCTCCCCTGAACGATATAATCACTTTCCATGAAGGAAAAACAGAAAAATCAAAAAGAGCAAAAGCTCGCCTTGATCTCAAACCCGGCAGCAAGAAAATCATCGGCAAAAACAATTGAGCTGGCCGTGCGGCTTTTTGAACAGGCCGGATGGGATGTAACCGTCCTTCAGACACAGGCAGGCGGGCACGCAACCGAGCTGGCCAAACAGGCGGTCAATGATGGAGCTTCTCTCGTTGTGGCCGCAGGAGGGGACGGGACATTCAATGAGGTCATGAACGGCCTGGCCGGAGGCGCGGTTCCCATGGCCGTCCTGCCCTCGGGCACAACGAACGTCCTTGCAAAAGAGCTGAAAATTCCGGGAAATGCCAGGGGAGCGGTCAAAAGGATACTCGAAGGACATATCCGGGAGGTGCACGTCGGGAGCATGGCTTTTCCGGACGGCTGCCGGAGGAAATTCTTCCTTATGGCGGGCATCGGCTTTGATGCCGAGGCCGTTTATCACGTAAGCGGAAAGATCAAAAAAAAATACGGCAAGGCCGGGTATCTGGCAGGCGGACTTAAGATCCTGAAACATTGGTCCCCGGAACCTAAAATAGTGCTGATAGACGGCAACCAGTATCTTTTTTTCAGTCTTGTTATCTGCAAAGGGGCAAGATATGGCGGGTATCCGAAAATGGCCCCGGGCGCCAGCATTATGGACGACGAGCTTTATGCTGTGGTCATGAGCGGCAGAAAAAGGACCGATGTTTTCAGATATGCATTTGGCATAATCACCGGACTGCATACCCGCTATAAGGACGTGGCCTATATAAAATGCCGGGATGTCCAGGTCCTGGACGCAGCCCGCATCCAGGCGGATGGGGACTACATCGGGAATAGCCCGGTTTTGATAGAGACCGCCAAAGAAAAGCTGAAGATGATCTTTTAAAAAATAAGTGCCCGTTCAGACCTTCAGCTCCTCACAGAGCTTCAAAAAGCCGTCTTTTATCCTGGGCAGCGAGGGAAGCCCGAGTTCATCCAGTTCGTGGTCCATCTTTCTTCCGGTCCTAGTCTGCAGATCGAGAAGAATATTTTTTTTGATGTCCGAGGCGGCAGGGTATTGCCCCTGGTCATGAAACCGGTGTTTCTCTTTTTCGATATGTTTTTTTACATCATGCAGTTTTTTCTTCAAGTCCTCTTCTTTATAATCGCCGGCGTTCGCGTGCAAAACAAGATCAAACAGCTTTTCATCCAGGAACTTGATCAACTCTTCCCTTTTTCTGTCTTCGATTTTTATGGCCATTGAAAATTCCTCCCCTTTTGATTAAATGTTATCAATGAATACTCCTTCGTTCAACGTCTTTAAATAACCGGGGATAAGCCCGCCTGGAACGTATGTAGATTGTTTGCTAGAATCAAATCAGGTAGAGCCCATATGTTGACTTGACCCTCCGGTAAACAGGCGGGCAGCACGAAGGAGGAAACCCCATGCCAAGAAAGACTATTTCCCTGAACATTAATACGGCCACCCTTGACGAGCTTACGAATGTAACGCAGATAAGTGCGCAAAGGGCAAAGGCCCTGATCGATTACCGGAAAAAAAACGGCCCCTTCGATGATTGGAGCGAACTGCTCCAGGTGGAAGGCTTTGATGAGCAGCTGGTGGACGATCTTGAAGCCAGCGGGGCCACCCTGGTTGAAACCGAAAAGCTGGAGAAATATTAGCCTTTAAGGGAAGGGAGGCGGACAAATGCCTGCCCTCCATTTTTTTAAAAAAATAAAACTCATGAAAGCACATAAAAGGAGGAAAAGAAAATGCCAAAGGCCGCAAAAATAGAGGAAGCGCTTACAGCCGCTCCGAACAATTACAAACTGCTGTTTGAAAATGACCGCGTGCGCATGCTGGACCTCAGTATCGACCCGGGCGACAGGACCGCCATGCATTCACTCAGGGACCACCTGGTCTACATCGTTACGGACTGCACCGCGAATTTCATAAGTCCGGAGGGCGAATCTGAGCAATGCGGTTTGACCGGCGGACAGGCGAAATTGTTCCCGGCCACATCGCATGAGATAGTCAATAACGGGAAAAAAGCGATGGAGTTGCTCATTATGGAGTTCAAAGATTAGAACCTGTCTCAAAATTGATTTCGAAGCGAAAAAGAGCGGAAATCGTGCCAGACAAGGAGAAAAGGGGAAATCGCCCGGAGGCGGAACGTCAAAATGGATTCCCGCTTACGACATGCGGGAATGACCCACGACTAAGGAATTCGAGGGCAGGCTTAAAAGATTGAAGACGTCATGCCCGAGGACCTTAATCGGGCATCCATTTTGAATCACTTATTT
>JAKAEG010000042.1:0-5729 GCA_021819985.1 Nitrospirota bacterium
CATTTTATACGGGGCGATCGGGCCGGCAGCCGCAGAAGGTTTTTTTCACGGATTTTCGGGGTGGCTTATTTTCATGGCCGCTCTGCTGGTCTTTGCCGTAGAAATGTGGCTGCTTAAAAAAATGCCGCCTAAAGACCCTGTGAAACGACGGCCGCGTTTGTCTTCAGGCACGGAAGCAGCGGTGAATACTGCTGATGGCGGAAAATCAAACAAGGAAGTTTCAGCTGCCAAGTCCTTCCGGCAGCCTCAATTTGCGGTGGCCATTGCAATGCTTTTGCTGACTTTCGGGCTTTCTCACAGTATAGAATTTCATCAAAAGGTGCCAATCCGCAAACCCTTCAGCCAGTTCCCGGCGCAAGTGGGGCAATGGAAGGGGACCCGTGAAGTCATGGATGAGCAGTTTCGCAGTACTCTGAATTTCAGCGATTATGTCCTTGAGGACTTTACCGGCCCTCACGGAAAGACGGTCAACCTTTATGTGGCCTACTACCAGGACCAGAGCAAAGGTGAATCTATCCACTCTCCCGAAACATGTTATCCGGCCAATGGATGGACATTTAAAAGATCGGATGTCGCTTCCGTTTCTCTTGCGGGTGGCAAGACCATGGCGGTAAGCCGGGCCTTCATGGAAAAAGCAGGGGTCAGGGAGCTTTCCTATTACTGGTTCCCACAGAGGGGCCGCATTCTCACAAGGCTTTACCAGTTGAAGTTGTTTACGTTCTGGGACGCTTTGACCAGACGAAGGACCGACGGGGCAGTGGTACTGCTGGTAACACCGGTATATTCATCTGAAAAGCTGCAGGATTCCGAAAATCGTCTGAAGGCGTTCACCAGGCGGATTGTGCCTGTACTGGATGAATATATTCCCGGAAAGAGCATAAACAACCCATGATATATTTTACCGCGTTGCTGCTTTCCGCGTTCATAACTGTCAGCCTTATCCCGTTAATGACAAGGCTTGCAGAGACCTTTCAGCTGGTCGATTTTCCGGGGCCCCGCAAGGTGCATACACGCCCGGTGCCCAGGGTCGGAGGGCTGGCCGCGGCCCTGGGAGCGTTTGTGCCGGTCATCCTCTGGGCGGCATCCGGCAGTTTCATGAAGGCCTATCTGGTGGGGGCCGGATTGATCGTGGCCTTCGGTCTGATTGACGATATCAAGGGGCTTGGGCATGAGATAAAATTTGCAGGACAGTTTTTTGCTGCGGTAATCGTTGTGTTGGCCGGAGGAATCAAGGTCAGTTCGCTGGGCACCCTATTGCCCGGCTCCGCTCAACTGCCGGGGTGGGTCGCGGTACCGCTGACCATAATATCGATAATAGGTGTCACAAACGCCATCAATCTGTCCGATGGCCTGGACGGCCTTGCGGGCGGGATTTCCTTCCTCGTTTTCTGCAGCATCGGGTATTTCGGTTACCTTGAGGGCAACAGGGATGTTATTCTCCTGTCACTGGCTCTCGCCGGGGCGATATTCGGGTTTCTCCGGTACAACACACATCCGGCAAGTCTTTTCATGGGCGACACTGGAAGCCAGCTCCTCGGTTTTTCGGCTGCGGTGCTTGCCATCAAGATCACACAGGGCGTCACGCCTTTCAGTCCCGTCCTTCCTCTTGTGACTTTGGGATTTCCGGTCCTGGACACTCTCACCGTAATGGTTGAGCGCATCAGGGGAGGGCGTTCCCCTTTCTCCGCCGATAAGAACCATTTCCATCACCGTCTGATACGGCTCGGACTGTCTCATGCGGAGGCGGTGTTCGCGATCTATGTGATACAGGCTGTGATGATAATCGTGGCCATACTTTTCAAATACAGCGACTGGATACTCATGATCTATTACATGTCCTTTTCAGTCCTGATCGTCAGCGCCTTTTCCGTGGCGGACCGAATGGGTTTCCAGTTCAAACGTTTCCCAAAAATAGGAAATTTTGTCGAGGACAGGTTAAGGAAGATAAGGGACAATTGGATATCGACGATTTCTTTTTCAATGATGCGGGCGTTTATTCCGCTTATGCTCATCTTTTCATGCCTGCTTCCATCAAGGTTCCCCGGATATATGACAGACATCGCAATTTGCTTCGGGCTGTCCATACTCACGGCCTGGATATTCGCAAAAAAATATCTTGGTTTTTGTTTGAGAAGCGTGCTTTACGTTACCGTCCCTTCCGTTCTTTACCTGATACAGCAGGGGAGAGTGGGCTGGATAGAAGCAAGGGTATTCACCCTTTATCACCTTTCTTTCGGAGTGGTTGCCGTTCTTGTCCTTCTCATGCTGAGGTTTGCGAGGAAGGCCAAAGGGTTCAAGGCGACAACCATGGATTTTCTGATCATCTTCATCGCCATTTTGGTGCCGAATCTGCCCGACCAGTCGATACAGAGTTATCACCTGGGACTCATGGCGGTGGAAATAATCGTCTTTTTATTCAGTTATGAAGTACTCATAAGCGAACTCAAAGGGAGATTGAATGCACTGGCCATCTCCACTTTGATGGCAATGGCGATGATCGCAATACGCAGCGCAGCGGGATTCTAAAACTGTGAACAATAAAATGATTAATGCGGAGGGACAATGACATACATGAAGCGCCGGATGCTTATTGGGGTAATTATGCTTCTGGTCATATCGGTCCTGGCCGCCTGCGGCGGTCCGCAGGAAAAAAAGGCCAGGTTCTATGACAAGGGCAAGCAACTGTATGAAAAAGGAGATTATGCGAGGGCCGGACTGGAATTTAAAAATGCTCTCCAGATAGACATTAAATATGCAGATGCTTATTACATGCTTGGCATGATCGCGCTGAAAACAGGGGACTTAAAGGGTGCTTTTAACGATTTTTCAAAAACGGTTGAACTCCAGCCTCAGTACCCGGACGCCCAGATACAACTAGGCAAGTTCCTTTTGGGCGCGGGAAAAACGGACGAGGCCATGGGCAAAGCGGACCTCGTCCTGAAGAAGGACGCTAAAAACCAGGACGCCCTCATCCTGAAAGCCGCCATCCTGTTCAAGAAAAAAGACGCGGATGGAGCATGCCGGTTAATGGAATCCGTTATCGGACGGACAGTAAACAAACCGGAGGGCTACATGCTTTTGGCTTATATCTATGCGCAAAAAGGGGACTTGCAGGACGCGGAAAATGACCTGCGCCGCGGCATACAGGCCAATAGCAAGGCGATCCCTTTATACCTGGCCCTTTCCGACGTTTACGTAAAAAAGAACCGGATCGGCGATGCTGAGGGCCTTATCCAAAAGGTCATAGGACTGGAGCCAGAGGCGGCCCGGTACCGCCTGGCGCTTGCCTCGCTTTACTGGGACCAGGGTAAACAAAAGGAGGCGGGCAACGTCCTCAATATGTTCCTGAATGCCCACCCCCAGGACGAGGACCTCTGGATACAGGCGGCCGCTTTTTATGGCGCACGGAAAAGACCGGATATAGCAGAGCAGCAGTTGAAGGAAGGGATAGGGCGCAATGGGAAGAGTTTCAAAATACGCTTTGCCCTGGGCGCTTCTTATCTGGCCGGGGGGCGTGCCGATCAGGCCATTTCAGTCCTTCAGGATTGCCTGGGACTGGAGAAGGACCCAGCGAACCCCAACGTCCTGCACGCAAAAAATTCTCTGGCGCAGATCTATCTTTCGATGCAGCAGATCGATAAGGCAAAAAAATACGTTGATGAGGTAATAAAAGAAAGCCCGAACGACGTGGACGCCAATTACACCGCCGGTACTATTTACCTCAGGGAAAATGAAGGCGTGCGGGCCGTTTCCTCATTCCGGACGGTTGTCAGCGAGAGGCCGCAAGCCGTACCGGTATACATTGCCCTTGCCAGAGCTTATGTAATGGACAATGAAACAGATCTCGCATTTGATACCCTCCGGGATGCCTCGAAGATCGCGCCCGGATCAAGAGACATAGGAATGGCAATGGCCGGTCTTTATATTGAAAAAAAAGATTTCAAGGACGCGGAGGCCCAATATGATAATATCCTTTCCGCCAATCCGAAAGACCTGGAAACGCATGCGGAGCTTGGAGATCTTATGCTGTCACGGGGAGACTTCAAGGGGGCCGAAAGACAATACGCCGGCATTCGTTCGGCTATTCCGAACCAGCCGGTTGGTTATGTAAAAATGAGTTCTCTTTATCTCTCGCAAAAGAAATGGGATATGGCGATTGCCGAACTGGAGAAAGCCGTTCGTACGGCCCCGGACTCCTGGAGCTGCATTAATGACCTCGCGTTTCTCCTTTGCGATCATGGCCGTGGGAAAAATGACCTTGACAGGGCGTTGGCCTTTGAACAGAAGGCTGTAGCCCTGAGCCCGGACAACCCATCGGTGCTGGACACACTCGGATGGATCCATTACCGGAGAGGAGAAATAAAACAGGCAATTGAATTGCTGGAAAAGGCGCAGGCGAAAAACATCGGGAAAAACGAAAACCCTGTGATCAGCTTCCATCTGGGGATGGCATATGACCGGGCCGGCAATACGGCAAAAGCCAGGCGGTGCCTCAGCAGCGCCATGGCCTCGAAGATCAGTTTCCCCGGGAAAGACGAGGCAGAAAAGGTCCTTGCAGGTACCGTTCATGACTAAAAAATGCCGGGGCCTGATTGGCCCATCGATGGTTAATTACAGCCGCAGTAATAGAAGCATTTTTTTGTTTCGAAAGCTGCAAGCTTCGGTCATATTCCGGATTTTTATCTTTTTTTGCTTTTTTTGTTTTCTTGCCATTTCATCTGCTGGAAACGGAGTCAGATCTGTGTGGGCGGCAGCGCCGAAACCCGTGGCGGGCAGCCTGGGCACAGAAACGGGTACGGCGGCGGGCCTCGATAAAAAGGGCTATATCATCGGGCCTGGCGACATACTGGACATTGCCGTATGGAAGGATGAGGCCCTGACCAGGTCCTGCGTTGTACGGCCGGACGGCGCCATCTCTTTCCCTCTCATCGGAGATGTGCAGGCTGCAGGAAGGACCGTCTCCCATTTGAGAAAGGAGATAAAAGAAAGAATAGCCCGGTATGTCCCGGGGGCCGTCCTGTCAGTAGGGGTCCAGCAGGTCAATAGCATGATCATATATGTGATCGGCAAAGTAAATACTCCGGGCCGGATTGTTCTGAACTGCAATGTTGACGTATTGCAGGCCCTTGCGAGCGCCGGGGGACTTAACATATTTGCGAAAGGCAACAGCATCAGGATTTTCAGGCATGAAAAAAAAGATAAAAAAACCGTTATATTCCCTTTCGAGTATGACAAGGTTGTTGATGGCAAGCGCCCGGAGCAGAACATAAGGCTCCAACGGGGTGACGTCATTGTTGTGCCCTGATGGGCTATGGCCGGTTTATTCTGGTACTGGCTTTATTGCATTTTTTCCCTTTGACTGCATGGGGAAACGATTTCCGTCTTATGCCGTCCATCTCTGTAAAGGAGGAGTATAACAGCAATATCTTGCTTTCTCCGAACGCTGATAGTGACAGTGACTTCATTACCACGCTTTCACCGGGTGTCAGGATGTCGGACCAGACCGCCCGGTGGAGCACGGACCTGTCGGTCCATTTGGACCAGCTTGAATATGCCAACGACCATCTCAGTTCGATAAACCAGATGTATGACGGCAAATTCCAGTATCAGGCCACGCCTTTGCTGGGCATATCGGCCGGGGCGGGTTACACGAGAAATTCAAATCCGGCCCTGACCATAGATAAGACGGGGTTTGCGATAGCGGCCGTGCCCTGGGTCCACGTGTCTTC
>JAKAEG010000042.1:5739-14067 GCA_021819985.1 Nitrospirota bacterium
TTCTTCACTTTCCGCGAACTGGCAGCTTACGGAAAAAACGGCTGTCTCTGCCTCTTACGTCTATGGAGATGATTATTTTGAAAGCCCGGGCTATGCTGGCGATTCATCACACGATTTCAGCGTAGATGCAATACATGACCTGACCCGGTACATTCCAAGGTTAAAGGCAAGAATGAACGCAACTTACGGCAGATATTATTTTTCCGGTTCAGTGATAAACAACCTTACGGGAACCGCCGGCTTTTCACGGGATTTAACTGAGATATGGAGCATCCAGGCGGACGCCGGTATTCGGCGTACCTGGTCTGAGATATCCGTAACGCAGTTGTCCCTGCTGGGTTACACGATCCAGAACGGCCAGGTAGTGCCTGTATATAAGCAGGTAAATGAGCAAATCGGCAACAGCGGTCTGGGGTGGGTGACGGACCTGTCTCTGGATTATAAAGGAGAACGCGGCAATGCCGATCTCACTTTCGTCAGGTCCATTATCCCGGCTTATGGCCAACTTGGGGCGGCTGAGCGTAATTACCTGACTCTGGATGCGAATTACCAGTTCACCTCTGAGCTTTCCGCCATTTTGACAGCGAGTTATTCCACATCTGATTCCAATCCATCGGAATTCTCCGTGAACGGGATCAGGCAGCGGTTTTTCCAGGTCCAGCCTGGATTCCGCTACGAATTTTCAAGGGATATTGCGGCCGTGGTGTCTTATGGATTTACCAAGGTCAGAGATGATATTGCCGGTACGGAGGCTGACAGACATCTTTTTTCCGTCAGTCTGAATATGCGGCAGTCGGTTTTAGAATAATTCATGCAAAAATGAGAGGGAAGGATTTTTTAAAAAATTCAATGGAGCAGAATAAAATATTAAAACCCGGAGACTTGATCAAAATAATAAAAAGGAGACGGCTGGGGCTCATTGTTCCAGCATTCACTGTTTTTGCGCTCTTTGTACTGATCGCTTTCATATTGAAGCCTGTTTACCGCTCCACATCCACAGTCCTTATAGAGGAGCAGGAAATACCTCCTCAATACGTCATGTCGACCGTCACAAGCTATGCGGAGGAGCGGCTGCAGGCCATCAATCAGCGGATCATGAGCACTTCCCGGCTGCTCAGTATAATCAACAGGTTCAACCTGTATGCGGACAAACGGGACAAGTTGACGACCGAGGAGATCGTGGACAAGATGCGGAAGAAGGACATCAAATTCAGCACCATTACAGCCGATGTAATAGACCACCAGACGGGCAGGCCGGCTGAAGCCACTATCGCATTCACGGTCTCATATGAAGGGGGAAACCCGCAGACGGTCCAGCAGGTCGATAATGAACTTGCCTCGCTTTATCTGGAGGAGAACATCTCGATAGTGGACAGGAAGACGGAAAACGTCACTAAATTCCTGGGGGAAGAGTTGCAATCCGTTCAGGCCAAGATGGATGATTTGGATAAGCAGATCGCCGCTTTCAAGGAAAAAAATCCGCATGCGTTGCCTGAACTCCTGCAGTTCAACCTTCAGTCGCTGGACTGGAACGAGAGGGATTATGACGAGCTGACCAATCAGCTCCGCTCGCTTCAGGACAGACAGAACTATCTGAAAACGCAGTTGGCCGCCATAGCTCCGGATGCGGTGGACCAGGATAAGGAACGTCTGAAAGAGCTTCGGGTCGACCTGGTCAATCTGAAAGCGCGATATTCTGACGAATACCCCGATGTCATTAAAACGAAGGTGGAGATCGCCCAGCTTGAAAAAAAGATCCAGTCCAATAAAACCAAACCGGCTGCCGCCGGAAGACCTGACAATCCTTCATATATTGCATTGTCGGCCGAGCTGGCCGGTGTCCAGGCCCAGATAGGGTCCACGAAGGGACAGATAGGGGAGCTTGAAAAAAAGGGGCAGGAGTACAGGCACAGACTGCAGATGTCTCCCAAAGTAGAAGAGGGTTACAATGAGCTGGTGGCTGAAAGAAATGATACCCAAGCCAAATATGACGACCTGATGAAAAAGTTCATGGAAGCAAGAGTGTCTCAGGGGCTCGAAAAAGGTCAGATGGGGGAGCGTTTCTCATTGATCGATCCGGCCCGGCTGCCTGAGAAACCTGTCAGCCCCAACCAGCCGCTTATCATCATAATGGGATTTATCCTGGGGATCGGCTCCGGTTTGGTAATGGTGGCCCTTCAAGAGGCTGCCGACAGCTCAGTCCGCCGGTCCGGGGACCTTACGGATGCATTCTCTATACCGGTCCTTTCAGAAATACCGGAGATCGTAACATCCAAAGACAAGTCGGCCAGAAGAAAACGCTTAATAATTATTATCGCGGCAATTGTTCTTTTATGTGCGGCCTCGCTGGCGGTCATTAATTTTTTTGTGATGGACCTCTCGGTCCTATGGGTGCGTGTGCTAAGACATCTGCCATGAACAATGTAAATTTTTCTTCGTCTTTAGACAGCTTTTGGGTTCCCGTGCGAGGCGGCACAGGTTTTTTTGGCGAAACCGGAAGAGAAAAATCCCTTACTTGGAGGCACATTAAATGATCAACCGGATCAGGGAAGCAATATTTAAAAAACTGGATAAGGGAATAAGAGCGCTGCCTGTACGCGTGCATCGGGAGCATGAGGCAGTCGACGCGCAGTTGCCGGGATGGATGTCGCCCGCTTATTCCCAGGCGCGGCCCATTCACCTGGATATGGGTTTAATTGAGGGAAACAGGTGCCTGGTCTACCAGGACAATACCCCGGAGGCGGAGGCATACAGGATATTGAGGACGCGAATCCTGCAGCGCACTGATTATTCCGGGCATAACACCATAATGATCACCAGCGCGCTGCCTGGCGAGGGCAAAACCCTTACAGCCATCAACTTAGCCTTTACCATGGCCAGGGAGTTCCAGCACACCGTTTTGCTGGTTGACGGTGATCTGAAAAAACAGAGTATTCATAAATACCTTGGGTATGCGGGGGAAAATGGATTAATAGATTACCTGGCGGACGGCATGCCCGTTTCAGAATTTATTACGTGGCCGGAGATCGAGAAGATCACACTCATTTCGGGCGGGCGCTCCTTCATGGAAAGCGCCGAGATACTGGGATCGCTGCGCATGAAAGAGCTTATAACCGACATGAAGGGGCGCTACCCTAACCGGTATATTCTTTTTGACGCGCCTCCCATTCTTTCCGGAGCCGATGTGCTGACGCTTGCTCCCCTTGTGGACCAGGTGATCGTGGTCGTTCAGGCCTGGAAAACTTCGATGGATGATGTTGAAAAGGCGCTCCAATTCGTCCCGAAGGAGAAGTTGCTTGGTTTTGTCATGAATCGCTGTTGACGGTAAAAATAAAAAAGTGAAATTTCTTCTTAAAAGGAGTTTTTAAATTAAAAATTTCATGAGAATTGGCCGGATTATCATAAGTGAGCGCTGCCAGCGGGGTTTTTCTGTCCGCGCCGTGTTAATTTTATTTTTTTTATTTTTACTTTTGCCTGTAATTTTGTTTTCGCAGGATTCCGGGACAGCCCTTGCCGTGGAGATGCCCGGCCAGACTGCCAGGCAGCCAGGCCGGGGCTTTATATCTGCCCGTGGGGGCGGAATATCCGCTGGGATCGTAAATGATGTCGCCATTAATTTTGAGGACGCGGACCTTATGGATGTCATACATACCTTGCTTGGGGATGTCCTCAAGGTAAATTACGCGGTAGACCCCCAGGTGAAGGGAAAGGTGACCATAAGGATATCAAAACCAATTTCAAGGAAAGATGTGCTGCCTCTTATGCAGATGCTCCTGCAGCTAAACGGAGCAGGATACACGGTAGAAAACGGGATATACAAAATACTTCCTGTAGACGATATCCCGGAGACCACGCCGCGGGTTTATGTCTGTCCTCTTCAAAACAGCAAGGCCGCTCATGTTTCCCAGATACTTCAGTCGATATTCAGTGCCGGGGCATCTCCATCGGCTCCGCACTACACCCGGACGGCCGCCCCGGGCGCTGCGCAACAGGCGGGTGCGTCCGCAAGAGGTTCCCTGGTTGCCGCATCCACCAGGGTGCTTGCCGATGATATCACAAACTCTCTGGTAATACTTGCGACCCCTGAGGACTATAAATTCATAAAAAAGACGATAGCAAAACTGGACACGATACCGCGCCAGGTCATGATAGACGTGCTCATAGCGGAGATCACGCTGACCGACCAGTTCCAGTTCGGCCTTGAATGGGTGCTTGCAAACAATCTGCACATCACAAACAGGATAAACCTGAACGGCCAGGCGGGACAAAATTCTGACCAGTTGCCAACGATACCAACTGCCGCGACCACGACAAACGGCATATCAGCCCTGCCGTCGTCGGCCATTGCGGGGATAAGCGGGTTTTCTTATGTTGCCCTGGACGCCGCCGGGCAGGTAAAGGCGCTCCTTCAGGCGCTTGCCTCAAAAAACAAGCTCAACGTGCTGGCCTCACCTCACATCATAGCCGCGGACAACCGCGAGGCAAGGATACAGATAGGCGACGAAATACCGATAGCGACTTCGCAGGCCACCCAGGTAGGCGCGGGTGCCGGAACAGGCACCAGCATCCTCTCAACGATCCAGTACAAGGACACCGGCACGATACTTAAAGTAAAACCGCAGATAAACGAAAGCGGCCTGGTCTCGCTCGAACTTACCCAGGAAGTATCCACCGCCAACCCCCAGAGCATTTTGGGGACAACCCAGTTCGTCATCTCGAAACGGGAAGTGACCACCAATCTGGTTGCCCAGGACGGCCAGACCATCGTGCTCGGCGGACTCATAAACGAGAGCACGACCAAAATCCGGACCGGCATACCCTTTTTAAGCAGCATCCCGGTGCTTGGTTATTTTTTTGGAAACACCACCGATTCAAGCACCAAGACGGAGATCATCGTCCTGCTTACTCCCCATGTGATCAGAAACCAGCGGGAGGCCAACCATATGACCGGCCAGTACGTAAACAGGATAGAGAGACTTAATAAGGATTTTAAGGCGAATATTCCAGGCATTGGCCTCGATGATAAGAAAAAAGGCAAATAGAATAAAAATATTGCGGCAGGACAAAACAACTGGACAAAGCCATGGGACTGGCCTTTGCGCCGAGCGGGGCCCGGCCTAGGTTTTATGAGCAATAAGAAAATACTGATCGTTGAAGACGAAACGGATATCCGGGAACTCATAAACCACAACTTCAAAAAACAGGGTTTTCTCACGGATACCGCAGGTAATGGCAATGAGGCGCTCAGTAAAATACGCCTTGGAAAATATGGTCTTATTCTGCTAGACCTCATGCTTCCGGTCTTTAATGGCGTCGATCTATGCAGGGTCCTTAAAGGCGATGATAAATTTTCCGGTATTCCGGTGATAATCCTTACCGCCAGATCGGATGAGATAGACAAAGTGCTGGGTCTGGAGCTTGGCGCGGACGATTACATTACAAAACCATTTAGCCTGCGGGAGCTTGTGGCAAGAGTGCGGGCCGTATTGAGGCGATACTCGGCCGCCTCCGGAAATGAATTGGAAAATGGGCTGATAAAAGCCGGCCCTCTGCTCATAGACACTGAGAAATATCATGTTTCAAAGTACGGGATCCCTCTTAAGATCAGCGCCATGGAATTCAAGCTCCTTATCTATCTCGCCCAGAGGCCGGGTAAAATCCTGAACAGAGATTTTCTATTGGATGCGGCTTGGGGAAGAGATGCAACCGTTGAACCTCGCACCATTGACGTACATATACGGAGGCTAAGGGAAAAAATAGAAGAGGACCCCTCAGACCCGCAGTTTATTCGTACAAAATGGGGAATGGGATATTATTTCACCGATGGGGGGGAACTGAAATAAGGGATTTTTCATCATTACTTGAAAATTAATAATAACGAAATACGGATGTAACAATCGGGCCGATATAATTAGTGATGGAAAAAATGAGAATAAAAATATCAGTTTCATCGGTTTTGATAGTTGCATCGCTCCTGTTTGGGGGGAACGTTTTTGGTTTTTCCCGGGCGGCCGGGGCATGTTCGGGGGACTGCAATTCCTGCCATAGCCTCAAACTTTCCGAAGCACAAAGTATCCTTGATTCTTTCAGTCCATCCCTGAAGGCTGTCGATGTTGAAACATCACCTGCCAGCGGGCTTTGGGAAGTTACTTTCGACTATCACGGCCGCAAAAACGTGATCTACGTCAATTTTGATAAAAAGCATATAGTCCGGGGCTCGATAATAGATATCAAGACCAAAAAAGACATGACAAGCGAGCGCGTGTCCTATTTGAACAGGGTTGACGTATCCAGGATCCCGCTGGATGATGCCCTTATTTTAGGGAGGTCCGATGCGCGGGTCCGTGTCATTGTTTTTGATGACCCGGTCTGACCCTTCTGCGCTAAGCTTCATCAGGTGATGAAGGATATAGTTAACAAAAGGAAGGATATTGCTTTTTATATAAAACTCTTCCCGCTTGACATCCACAAGGGCGCAAGGGAGAATGCGCAGGAGATTGAATGCAAGCACTCGCTGAAGCTTCTTGAAGATTCCTTTGAAGGTAAAGCAATCCCCAAGCCCGAATGTAAGACAACGGTAATAGACAGTAACATAGCCCTCGCGAAAAGCCTGAATGTCAATGGGACGCCAGCCATTATACTTCCAGACGGAGCGGTTGTGACGGGAGCGCTGCCCGAAGATGCCCTCCTTTCTCTCATAGATAACGTAGCAAAGGGCAAATTGAGTCCAGGCGCAGAGAGATAACAGATTTGTTTTTTTCCTCCGGCCAGCCAGGCCCGGTCCTATTTTCCTTGCCGCAGTCTTTCAGCTAAATCTTCCGGCAGGCCGCTTTTAATAATTTCCGAAGCGGCTTTTTCCACATCGTATTCAACTCTCAGGAATTCCGAGTTGACCGAATTTTTAGTGATCTCGATGATGGCGGCGCATGCCCTTGGGTCTCCGTCCTTGGGTTTGCCAACGCTTCCGGCATTTATGAAGACCTTGCCTTTGATGTCCCTCCTGTAAGGCTTGTGGGTATGCCCGTAAATCAATACATCTGCATGACTTTTATCGGCCATTTCAAGGAAAAACTCCTCCGGTCTGTCCTCATACCAGTAGATGTTGTTCTTGTGGGGACTGCCGTGAAAGAGTAAAACTTTTTTATCATTTACTGAAAAAGAGAGCACCATGGGCAAGCTTTTCATGAATTCTTTGCTTTTATCAGAGGTATGCTGCTTGGTCCATTCGAACGATCTTTCGGCGATGTCGGCCTGGACAGGGTCTTCATATTTGCATCCGCAATGTTTGCTGTTAAGCGCAACGTTATAATCATAATTGCCCTGTACGCCCTCTATCCCATGTTCCTTAATAAAATCGGCTACCTCATTTACAAACGGAGCGTACCCCCCGAGATCGCCAAGGTGATATATCCTGTCAACCCTGGCGGAAAGGGCAGCTCCATAAGCCGCTTTCAATGCATCCAGATTCCCGTGCACATCTCCTAATACGGCTATTCTCATGATCCCAAGGTCTCCCCGAATTTTTTTTATTTTTTATTTTTTTTCACAATGGAGTTACATCTTCAACACGGCACGCTCCGGCTTTAAAATATCTGCGCTGAAAAAAGAGGGCAACGTTTACAAGCGAGATCAGGACGGGGACCTCCACCAGGGGCCCGATCACGGCCACAAAAGCCTGACCGGAATTCAGGCCAAAAACGGAGATGGCAACCGCTATGGCCAACTCGAAATTATTGCTCGCGGCCGTGAAGGAAAGTGTCGCGGTCTTTTCGTATCCCGCCCCGAATTTTCTGCCAAGATAAAAGGACACAAGGAACATGAGGACAAAATAGACCAATAACGGCAGGGCGATCTTGAGTACATCCAGAGGAAGCTGGATGATATAATCACCCTTTAGTGTAAACATCACGATGATCGTGCATAACAGGGCAACCAGTGTTACAGGACTGATCCTGGGTACGAAAACCCTTTCGTACCAGTCTTTTCCCTTAAACCTTAGAAGGCTGGCCCTGGTGAGCATTCCGGCTATAAAAGGGACCCCCAGGTAAATGAATACGCTTTCTGCGACCTTTCCAATAGTGATGTTGATAACAGAGCCTTTGAGGCCAAAAAACGGCGGAAGGACCGTAATAAAGAAGAATGCATATACTGAAAAGAAGAGGACCTGGAAGATCGAATTGAACGCGACCAGAGCAGCGGCGTATTGCCTGTCACCGCAGGCTAGGTCGTTCCATACGATGACCATGGCGATACAACGGGCAAGTCCTATGAGTATCAACCCGGACATGTAAGCCGGGTAATTCCTTAAAAAAATGATGGCAAGAAGAA
>JAKAEG010000353.1 GCA_021819985.1 Nitrospirota bacterium
AGACGCACCGTTCAGGTTTTTTGGTTTTTTTGAATCATCTCAGCGGGAGAACCGCTCAATTCCCATATCCCCCCCGCCTGCCTGGTCGAACATCTCCTTCGTATTGTGCACGCCCTTGACCTTGAGATCCAGGTCATCCGGGTTGCTTGCCTGTTTGAGCGCCTCCTCATAACTGATAAGCCCCGATCCGAAGAGTTCCAGGATGGACTGATCGAACGTCTGCATGCCGTAATGGACCTTGCCCTGCTCTATGAAATCGTGTATCTGCGAGGACTTATCGGGATCGATTATGCAGTCCCTTATGATAGAGGTCGCAAGGAGCACCTCCACTGCCGGGACCCTGCCCTTTCCGTCAGTTCTGGGGAGCAGTCTTAAGGATATTATGCCCCGCAGGATGGTCGCCAGCTGGATGCGGACCTGGTGCTGATGATAAGGAGGAAAAAACGATATTATCCTGTTTATAGTCTCGGCGGCGTCAAGCGTATGAAGGGTGCTTAAGACGAGGTGGCCCGTTTCGGCGGCCATCAGGGCTGTCTGTATGGTATCGAAGTCCCTCATCTCGCCAACCAGTATCACATCCGGGTCCTGCCTCAATGCGGACCTCAGGGCCTTCGAGAAACTCTTCGTGTCCGCTCCGACCTCTCTCTGGTTGAGCAGGCTTTTTTTGTCCTTGTGCGTATACTCCACAGGGTCTTCAATGGTCGTAATATTCAGTCTTTTTGTTGAGTTGATATAATCGATCATGGCCGCAAGTGTGGTGGACTTTCCGCTGCCGGTTGTCCCGGTGACAAGGACAAGCCCCCTTTCCTCAACTGCCAGTTTTTTTAATATCGGAGGCAGCGTAAGCTCGTCCATGCTCGGTATCCTTGTGGGTATCACTCTGAACACCAGGCCCAGCGTGCCGCGCTGCAAAAACGCATTGCATCTGAACCTTCCAAGCCCGGAGATGCTGTAAGCGAAATCGAGGTCGGCCTCTTTCTTGAAAAGTTCCCTCTGGGCGGGCGTCATGACCGAAAAGGCGAGTCTCGCGGTTTCCTCCTTTGATAAAGGAGGCGCCCCTTCCTTGAACTCGAGGGCGCCGTTTCTTCTGAAAATAGGAGGAGTGCCGACCTTTACATGCAGGTCGGACGCCCCAACGGCGACCGCCTCTTTCAGGAGATCATTTATCTCCATTTGCTCCATTCTTATCCGCTCCCCCGTTTTTGTCCGGTCCGTTGCCGCGCTTCAGGTTGGCCGCCTCGAACACCTTGGCCTCTATCTCGGATACGGTTTCGGGATTGCCCTTCAGGTACTCCTTGGCATTTTCCCTGCCCTGCCCTATACGGGTGCCGGCATAGCTGTACCAGGAGCCGGACTTATCTATTATGCCTTTTTCAACCCCCAGGTCTATCAGTTCCCCATTCCTGGAGATGCCCTCATTGAAATATATGTCGAACTCCGCCTGCCTGAACGGCGGGGCCACCTTGTTTTTCACTACTTTTACCCGGACTCTTCCGCCGGTCAGTTCCTGGTTTTCCTTTATGCTGTCTATTTTCCTTATGTCGAGCCTCATGGTGGCATAAAACTTCAGGGCGTTGCCGCCGGTGGTAGTCTCCGGGTTGCCGAACATGACGCCTATCTTCATCCTTATCTGGTTTATGAATATAACTGTGGTGCGGGACTTGGCAATGGCCGCGGTAAGCTTCCTCAAGGCCTGGCTCATCAGCCTTGCCTGAAGGCCGGGAAGCGAGTCTCCCATGTCACCCTCTATCTCCGCTTTGGGCACAAGGGCGGCAACGGAGTCCAGCACGATAACGTCCACCGCCCCGCTCCTTACAAGCGTTTCGGCAACCTCAAGCGCCTGTTCCCCCGTGTCCGGCTGTGATATGAGCAGTTCACCGCTGTTGACGCCAAGCTTGGCTGCGTAAGTAATATCCAGGGCGTGTTCGGCATCTATGAAGGCGGCGGCCCCGCCTTCCTTCTGCGCCTGCGCGATAGCCGACAGGGCAAGGGTTGTTTTGCCTGAAGATTCCGGGCCGTATATCTCGATGACCCGTCCCCTGGGAAAGCCGCCAACCCCTGTTGCGATGTCCAGAGTAATAGAGCCTGTAGAGATGGCGGGAACCACCTCGACCGCGCCTTCGGCCCCCAGTTTCATTATCGCGCCCTTGCCGAAATTCTTCTCTATTTGCGCAATGGCCATTTCGAGGGCCTTTGTCTTTTCCTTGTTCATGCCTGCGTCTCCCCTTTCCAGAAAGGTTTTATATATTTTTATTTATTTTTAAAATCTTGCAATTGCCTGCATCAAGGGGACCAGTCCCGTTGGTACCAGTCCCGTTGATGCAGGGTAATCCATTCAGGATTCTTAAATCAACTAGCAAAATTAGTGTACCGCCGGCCTGCCTCAGCCGCCGAATTCGATCTCCGAAATCCTGGAATACCTGGCCCCTCCGGGCCCAAGTTCGCTTCGCATAAGGCTTATATTTTCGAGCTTTATCTTACCAAATAAGACGTCTTTAAGGGTAGCAAGCCCACGAGCCACCTCTCCGGCCTCCTCACGGCCTCTGCTTCTATTACCCGGCCCTGCCTCCCTGAGCCGCCCGATAGTAAGGTGAGGGGTAAATTCTCCTTTTTCCCGCTCTCCATAACCGGCGCTTGCCAGAACTTCCTCCATATTACGGGCAAGCCCCTGTAAAAGTTTATCCGGGTCATTCACCCCCACCCAGAAGACCCGTGGAGACCCCGGCCTGGGGAAGACACCCGTTCCTCCCACCTCTACCTCAAAAGGCTCTATATCCTTCACAGCATCTTTTAACAGGCCTGTAAGGCGCGGGATGTCATCCAAAGGCACCTGGCCCAGGAATTTCATCGTAAAATGCAGGTTTTCAGGCGGCACCCATTTGACATCCGCCTTGCCGCTTTTTAAAAATGCAATGGAATCCGCTATCCGGCCCCGCAGCTCTTCCGGCAGTTCGATTGCGACAAAACATCTTATGGATCC
>JAKAEG010000354.1 GCA_021819985.1 Nitrospirota bacterium
GAGTAGTTTTTTGTTTTTTTAGATAATTTTTTTTCTTATAGATCACGGGGGGGAGCCGCGGCTTTTTTCTTATGAAACCTGATTTAAATTTTGATAAACTCCCTCCCCAAAGCATAGAGGCCGAACAGGCCGTGCTTGGCTCCATCCTTATTGAAGGCGACGCCATTTTAAAAACGGCCGATGCCATCAGCGAGGATGATTTTTACAGGGCCGCCCATCGCAAAATCTACAAATCAATGCTCGTCCTGTTTGACAGAAGCGAGTCCATAGACATAGTCACCGTCTCCGAGGAGCTGAAAAGAAACGGCGGCATCGATGAAGCGGGGGGGACGGAATACCTCTCCACCCTGGCCAACCAGACGCCCACCGCCGCAAACATCCTGTATTACGTAAAGATAGTCAAGGACAAATCTCTCCAGAGGCATCTCCTGCGGGCCGCAACCGAGGTGGCCGAAAAGATCTACCAGGGCGAACTGGAAGCCGACGACATGATGGACCTGGCGGAAAAAAAGGTGTTCGAGGTCTCGGACAAGCGCATACGCAGCAACTTCTACCCCCTGAAAGACGCCATCAAGGAAACCTTCAAGATGATAGAGGGGCTCTATGAACGCAAAGAGGCCGTAACAGGGGTGCCGTCCGGGTTCAAGGACCTCGATGAGTATACAGCCGGATTTCATCCTGGAGACCTGGTGATAGTGGGCGGGCGCCCGTCCGCGGGAAAGACCGCCTTCGGGTTGAATATCCTCCAGCATGTGGGAGTGCAGCAGAGAGAGCCGGTCGCGATATTCAGCCTTGAAATGTCCTTAAGCCAGATAACCATGAGGATGCTCTGCGCCGAGGCGATGGTGGACGCAAGCTCGGTTCGAAGAGGATACGTCAAGAACAACTTCCCAAAGCTTGCCGCGGCGGCCGGAAAACTGCTCGATGCCCCCATATACATAGATGAGACCTCAGGCATGTCCGCCCTGGAAATGAGGGCAAAGGCGAGGAGGCTTAAAAGAGAGCACGGGCTCAGCCTGATACTGGTCGATTATCTCCAGCTTATGAGAGGTAACGGCAGGTATGAGCAGCGCGTGCAGGAAATATCTGAGATTTCCCGCTCTTTAAAGGCCCTGGCCAAAGAGATAAGCGTGCCCGTGATAGCCTTAAGCCAGCTTAACCGCTCCGTTGAAAGGGAGCGGAGAAAACCCAATATGTCGGACCTCAGGGAATCGGGCGCTATAGAGCAGGACGCGGACGTGATACTTTTTCTTTACCGGGATGATAAAGGCAAAGGCGAAAAGGAAGAGAGAAAAGAGACCGAGGTCGTGAACGTGGACATCGCCAAACAGAGAAACGGTCCCACCGGAGGACTACAGCTTACGTTCCTGACCAAATACACGAGGTTCATGGATTTCAGCCCAGAGGACTATTCTTATCAGTCTGAAGGGGAGTATTAAAATATAAGCAGCGGGCACATTTTAGTCAGAAGGGAGACTGTAAGATGACGACAAGGACCGCCGCGGCCGCAGGCCAGTTCTATCCCTCCGCGTTGGACGCTCTTTCCGCCCAGCTTGACTCCTTTCTGACCGATGAGAAAAAGGAAAAGGTAATAGCCGCCATCTGCCCCCACGCGGGCTATGTATATTCAGGGGCTGTGGCCGGCGCCGTTTATTCCAGGCTCGAAATCCCCAAAAAAGTCATTCTTCTTGGTCCCAACCACACAGGATATGGCCCGCAGTTTTCTGTAATGACGGAAGGGGCGTGGGAAGTTCCGAACGGCACTCTTCAAGTCGATACCGGGCTGGCTGAAAAAATAATAAAGGAGGTGCCTTTTTTTACCAGGGATGCGGCCGCCCACGTATACGAGCACTCTCTGGAGGTACAGATTCCCTTTATTGCCCGCCTTAGGCCGGATGCCTCCATAGTCCCGATAACGATGATGCCCGCCATGCTCGATTATCTGGAAAAAGCCGGAAACGCAATTGCAAGTGCAATAATGGAGGAAGACGAAGAAGTCCTCATAATCGTAAGCTCCGATATGAGTCATTATCTGCCCGATTCCACCACAAGGAAAAAAGATTCGCTCGCCATTGAAAAAATACTTGCCCTCGACCCCAGGGGGCTCCTGGACACCGTGACTGAAAACATGATAAGCATGTGCGGCTATATACCTGCCATAACGATGCTCTATGCCGCCAAGATGCTTGGGGCAGGCATTGGGGAATTGGTCAGATATGATACCAGCGCCTCCGCCAGCGGAGATTACGAGCAGGTCGTGGGCTACGCGGGGATAATCATAAAATAAATCTGAAAAAAATGCGGGCCCCTTAAAAAGGGGCGGCGCTCGCGCCCGCCCCTTGGTTCATTTATTTTTCTTACCCCTTCACGTTTTCAATGTCCTTTTTTATGTCCTGCTCGGACATGTCCTGTCCATGGAACTGCTTCACGTGCTTTTTCGTTATCTCTATTATCTCTTTTTCGTCGTGGCTTCTGATCAAAAACCCGCATTCGGGCCCGCAGTCTATCTGCTTTAACTGGTGCTTCCCTTCTTTCACATGTCCCGTATGATGCGCCATTTTTTTCACCTCCTGATTCAAAAATAGCATAGCCAGACAACAAGTCAAATTCTGATGAAAGCAGCATTTTTTCAAGCTCAGTAAGAATCAGCAAAAACAGAATAGAAATTTTTTAAAAACACGGCAGCGCCCCTGGCTGGTTTTAAGACCAGGGAATCAGGGGGGAACCCCGGTGCAACCCGGAAGGGGCCTCTACCATGTATTATTGCGCTTTGATGATCACAACTTTTTAAAACCGGTCAAAAATGGAAGCTTACCGGATTACATCCTAACTCAATTTGAATTTTTGATATTTTGGTTTTACGGGAGAGTTTCTAATACTACTGTGTCATAAAATTATGTTATAATTTCGAGGCGTTAAATCTTTTGTGGAGGGACAAAGGATGGCAAAGCGTCTCGATATGGAAAGGGCCTTCAGGC
>JAKAEG010000355.1 GCA_021819985.1 Nitrospirota bacterium
AGACATCGAAAATGACAGGATCGGATCGGCCATTACTCTTTCAGCCAATTCCGGGGCGTATGTCATTTTAAAAGGCGCGCACACAATAATAGCCTCTCCCGAAGGCAGGTGCTTCATAAATCCCACAGGCACGCCGGCAATGGCAAAGGCCGGGACAGGCGATGTCCTCACCGGAATGTTGGCCGGACTGCTTGCGCAGGGGCTCCAGCCGCTCGACGCGGCCCTGCTTGGGGTATATTTGCATGGGCTGGCTGGCGAACTGGCCGCCGCGAGGCACGGGCTGCACTCGATGCTCGCCTCGGACATGCATGACACCATCGGGGAGGCCATGGAGAATTTAAGGAATAGCGGACTTGCTTGAAGAAAAAATGAGGGAGACAAAAAATTCAAAAAAATCAAAAAATTTCTTTATACGCCCTGAAATTTTTCCGGCAGAAAAAATACGCGCTTTTTTTACGGGCAGAACGCCGGGAATAGACAGGGAGGCGGTCAGCCGCGAGCTTGATACCAGTTTTTCTGAAAAGGGCCTGTTCATGCCAGTTCAAAAGCACACGGCCAGGGTATTGGTTTATGAGGAGCTTACGGAAGATGAGATATTTAAAAACCCTCCGGAGGCCGACGCGGTAATCACCGCCAGGCCAAATACGGCCTTGGGCATCATGGTGGCCGATTGCGTGCCTGTGCTCCTTTATGATGAAAAAAAGGGCGTAACGGGGGCGGTGCATGCCGGCTGGAGAGGGACCGCACAAGGCATTCTCAGAAATACAATTCAAAAGATGGCTTCTGTCTTCGGGAGCCGCCCTGCGGACATTCGGATAGCCATCGGCCCTGCCATCAGGAAATGCTGCTATGAGGTGGATATGGGCGTCCTGAGGCAGATCGAGGCCTCCGTTGCTGCCAGCCAGCCGGACAATGTCCCTTTATATCTGGTAAAAGGCCCCAAGGCATACATCGATCTTCCGGAGGCAAACAGGAGGCAGGCCGTGGCCTGCGGAGCGAAGCCGGAAAATATATGGGTTTCTGAAAAATGCACCTCCTGCGACCCCGGACATTTCAATTCCTATAGGCGGGAATCCCGGCTGGGCGCCAAGGCGCCCGGAAGGCAGGGAGGATTCATAATCAGGATATCTTGAAAAAAGAGAGTCCTGGTAAAAAAAGATTTGGTGTCAAAAAGTCAAAAAAGTTTTGATATAAACCGGAGGAGGGACATACAAAAAATGCCGCAGGCCAGGGACATTATGAAACGGGACGTTATCACAGTATCGCCGGATATGACGGTGGAAGAGCTTGGAAGGCTTTTTATTGAAAAGAACATAAGCGGCGCGCCTGTTGTAAATGCGGATGGCGAACTGATCGGGGTAGTGACGGAAAATGACCTGGTGGCCCAGGACAAACGGCTGCACATCCCAACACTCCTCAGGCTTTTTGATGCTTATATCGCCCTGGAGCCCCCGTCAACAATAAAAGAGGAGATGAGAAAGATGTCCGCCCAAACAGTGGGCGAGATATCCACAAAAGGAGTGATCTCCGTCGATGAAGAGGCCCAGATGGAGGACGTGGCCACGATCATGGCCGAAAAACGCGTCCACATCGTCCCTGTCGTCAAAGGGAAAAAACTTGCCGGCATTATAGGAAGGCATGAAATAATAAAAGCCGCCATGACCCCCGGCTCATAGGACGTCCGGGGAATCCATTTAAAATTAAATTAAAAACGTCAAATTGGATGCCCGATTAAGACATTCGGGCATGACGTCCTCAATGACTTATCACACCAGCAGCCGGAGGCCGCTATTATAAAGCTCATATCAAGGACCGAAAAAGAAACCATGGCCGCGGGGCGCAGGCTTGGCGCTTTGCTGAAACCGGGCGATACGGTCTACCTGCATGGTGAGCTTGGAAGCGGAAAGACGGTGTTCGTAAAAGGCGTGGCCGGAGCATTTGGAATACCTGCCGGCGAGATAACGAGCGCCAGCTACACGATAGCCGCCGAGCACGAAGGGGCAAACGGAATGCCGTTCTACCACATAGACCTCTACAGGCTCGAAAACGCAGGGGAGGCCGGAGAGATAGGGATAGAGGAGTACCCGGGCAGAAACGGGATCGCGGTAATCGAATGGGCGGAAAGGCTGTTGCCGGGCCCGCTTTCAGGCTTGAAAGTAAGCATAAAGGTGACCCGCGGCGCCCCCGTTGCCCGTGAGGGCCCAAGAGAGATTATAATAGAGGGCATCGATGAGAAAGATTGGAATAATAGTTAAAGAGGGGATGAGCGAGCCTGTAAGGATCGTTGAAGACCTCGTCCCATGGCTTAAGGATAAAGGTTTCGATCCCCTGGTTGAAGCGGCCCCGGCAAAGGCTTTGAAAATACCGGGTTACCCAAGGTCGGAGATCGCCCAGGCCGCCGACCTCATCGTTACCCTTGGCGGCGATGGCACAATACTGTCGGTCGCCAGGCTTGTCTGCGCCAGGGGCGTTCCCATCCTTGGCATCAATATGGGCGGACTCGGGTTCATAACCGAAGCCGGGACCGAGCGTCTGAAGGAAGCAATGGAGAAAGTACTGCTGCGCCACTGCCCGTATGAGGAGCGGATGATGCTCAAGGCCAGCATAAAAAGGTATGGCGAACTCATCTCCGAATACACGGTCTTAAACGACGTTGTGGTGAACAAAGGGGCGACGGCAAGAATAATCGATATAGAGGCATACGTCAACAAGGCGCATATGACCACATTCAGGGCCGACGGCCTTATAGCGTCTACCCCGACGGGCTCCACCGCGTATTGTCTAGCCGCCGGAGGCCCGGTCCTGCATCCGGCCGTTCCGGGCATAGCGCTTACCCCGATCTGCTCTCATTCGCTCGCCATGAGGCCTATAGTCCTTCCACAGGAGGTGGAGATAGAGATCACCCCTGTAACTGCCAACGCGGAGGTGTTCCTTACGCTCGACGGCCAGGTTGGCTTTACG
>JAKAEG010000043.1 GCA_021819985.1 Nitrospirota bacterium
GCTGGCCGGAAGAAAAGTTTCCTGCTTTTTTACACGCTGGCCTGCATCATTTTTGTTGCGATGTTCTCTTTGCTTAAGCCCGGCTATGTATTGGAAGGGTTCCTTTTAATAGTGGCCGCCAATACGGCCAGGGAAGGGGGGCTTGTGTTTTATAACGCTTATTTGCCGGACATTGCGCCCTGGCAATACTGGGGGAGGGTTTCGGGCCTGGGTTTTGCGCTTGGATACACGGGGGCCATTTGCGCGCTTTTTGTGGCGCTTCCCATGCTCAAGGCGGGGAATTTCCCAAATATATGGCTTTCCGTTTCGGCCTTTTTCCTTGTTTTTTCGTTTCCGGCCTTTTTTCTTCTGCCCCGGGACGTCCCCGGAAAAGGCGGAGTCCTTGAATACGCGCTGGAAGGATCAAAAAAAGCCCTGGCTACTTTGAAAGGCCTGTGGATCAGTAATCCAGGTTCCCGGAGTTTCCTTTTATCGTATCTGCTGTACCAGGACGGGGTGAACACCGTAATCGTCTTTTCGAGCATTTTTGCCTCGGTGAGCCTTGGTTTCAGTCCCAAAGAGCTGGTCTTCCTGTATATGGCGGTACAGATAACGGCTTTCATAGGGAGCGTGGCCTCCGCCTGGCCGATAGACTCCTGGGGGCCGAAGAAAGTGATCGTCCTGACACTTTTTTTATGGATTATGGTTACAACTGCCGCCTGCTTTATAAGGCAGAAGAATGAGTTCTGGGCTGTTGCCGTTTTTGCTGGCTTGGGGCTTGGAAGCATACAGGCCGCCTCCAGGGCCCTCTTTTCAAGGTACGTGCCGCGGGGCAGAGAGGCGGAATATTTCGGGGTCTATTCCATGATCGGGAAGACCTCGGCTATTGCCGGACCTTTTATCTTTGGCCTTGTGTCGAGCGCGACCGGCTCTCAGAGGCCGGCAATAGCGGCTGTCGGCCTTTTTTTTATTTTGGGCCTCGCCATAATACGGCCTTTCAGGGAACCGGGGCCCCGGGACAGCTTTTTATAAATAGGTATAGCTCCGGCAAAATGGGCGAGACCTAATAAAGTTCGAATATAATAAAATTATGAGACCAATAATAAATGAAGAAAAGTGCATCGGATGCGGTAATTGCCAGGAAGTCTGCCCCGCCGTTTTTCACCTGAACGAGGACCTGGGAAAGGCGCAGGTCATAGACCCTGAAGGATGCGAATTTGCCGATTGCTGTGAGGCGGCTGCGGAAAATTGCCCAGTGGAGGCCATTACACTGGAACAAGGCGAATAAGTTTTTAAAAAAACCATTAAAAAGCCTGGGGAATGCGTTTTCCCCAGGCGGGCCTTAGCGAGTGGGAGGGGACGTCTCGTTTAAGGCTAAATTAATTATATCAACCCCTTTATTTATAGTCAACAGTTTATAAATTGGAAAAAATAAAAATCCTTCAGGTGTCTTGACACCTTCCAGGTGGCTACCGGAAACGGCGCATCATTGGTTAAATACCCCCAAAAAAATATGCAATTAATGTAGACTATATAGCTGATGCTCCAGTATGGAGAGGAGGTTTTTTTGATCAAATGAGGAAATTACTTGCCTTCTGCCTCATAATACCGGCCTCTCTGCTTTTTTCATGCCAGAAAAGCGGGCCTTCCGGACAGAACCAGGGCGACCAATTCAGTCAGGCCGGCCAGTACGGCAATGCCAGTTCCCAGGTAGATTCAGACAGCCAGCTCCGGATGCTTAAAGGCGTTGTCAGACAGGACCCTAAAAATCTCAGGGCCTGGATCGATCTTGGCAATGCGGCTATGGATTCCGGCAAGTACAAGGACGCCATAGACGCATACGAATCGGCCTTGAAACTGGACCCCAAACAGGTGGATGTGAGAGTGGACATGGGGACCTGTTTCAGGAATATCGGTCAACCATTAAAAGCGGTCGAGGAGTACAGAAAAGCCCTCGCGATAAATCCCAATCACGCGTTGGCAACGAGGAATATGGGTGTCGTCATGGCTTACGATCTTCATCAGAATAAAGAAGCGGTCGTCATGTTCAAGTCCTATCTCAAGCTGAGCCCCTCGGCGCCCGATGCAGCCGCGATCAGACAGGAAATAACCAGGTTCGGCGGGCGCTGATCCTTTTTAGAACCTATCTCAAAATTGCTTCTTCGAAATCAATTTTGAGATAGGTTCTACTCTTTAGGTTTTTGTTTGTTCATGGCGCGGGTGAGCTTTTCGTATTTTTCCTGGCCTACACACTGCTTTGCGGCAGGGCACCAGAGCACACAGTTGCAGCCCATATCCCTTGAGATGGTTTTTCCGCATCCTTTGCACTCAGTTTCCGGTTCATCAGACCATATTTCGCTCGCTGTGCCGCACAAGCGGCAGCGGATCTCTTCCGGATAGGGCTCCCTGATCTCTCTGCTTCCCGGACAACCTTCTTTTGCCATGATCTATTTATAGCAGTTCGTTAAAAGTATTTGCATGACAAGGATCATAAAAAATTACTGCCGCCACCTTTTGAATATATCGTTTTCGATCCCGGCTGAATCAAGCAGCTTGCCCGCAAAGAAATCCACCATCTCGTCAAGGTTTTTCGGCCCGTGGTAAAAAGCGGCAACAGGCGGGGCGACTACCACCCCGATCCTGGCCAGCTTGAGCATATTTTCAAGATGTATTGCACTGAAAGGCATCTCCCTGGGTGCCAGAATAAGTTTTCTGCCCTCCTTTATCGTCACATCCGCCGCCCTTTCAAGGAGGTTCGAGGCATATCCCTGGGCCACGGCCGACAGGGTCTTCATGGAGCATGGCACGATGAACATGGCCATCGTCTTGAACGACCCGCTTGCTATGGGGGCCGCCATCTCGTCTTCGCGGTATTGAAAAAGTCTGCCGCCCGCTATACCTTCTCGCAGCGCCTTTTCCGCGCGGGGCAAGTCATCGCCTATTTTTAATCCGGTCTCCTGGGCGATAATGGGCAGCGCATGTCTCGATGTGACGAGATGCACTTCGAGGTCCCGTTTCAGCAGTTCCCGAAGCAATTTTATCCCTATGGCCTGGCCGCTTGCCCCGCTTATTCCAAGTATATAGCGCTTCATTGTCCTGACTCATGATAACACAAGTTTTTTTAACATGAGCGGCAGAATAGTTTTTGTTTTTGGTTTTTTCCCGCCTCTTCATATGGGAACAATGGCCCATTATTTAGCCAGAATTAAAATATTCCAGCCGGAAATGAAAAAAATTGCCAACAGTTCTAATTGGTCCTATAATCTGCATTAACAACAGGTATTTTTATTTTCTCCAAGGTCTTTAAAATATTTTTTTTAAAAAATTCTTTCAAAACACTTTTTAAAAGGAGGATTGGATGAAAAAGGGAGTCTTTATTGCAAAGCCTCTTGCAACGGCAGCGGTTTTTATACTTCTTACCGGGTGCGCCACAAAATCGTTTGTCTCACAGCAGACCCAGCCGCTGTCCGACCGGCTGGCAAAAGTGGAAAGCCAACTTGACGGCCTGGATAAAAAAGTTGCGGACCTCGAATCGAAAGTGGGCAATCAGAGCGCCGCGATAGACGCTTTGAAAAAAGATGTGGCTGACGCAAAGAGTATGGCTGAAGAGGCCAAGACCAGCGCAAGCGCCAGCGCGGACAAGGCGGACGCAGCGGCCAAACGGGCGGAAGATGCGGCCAACCGTGCGGAATCGGCTGCAAACAAATGCGCCAAGGCCGCCAAAAAGTGCGAGAGGGCCTTCAGGCTGGGCCAGAGGAAATAGGGAGTTTTTTTGCACTAAGGACCCTGACAGTGTTTTTTGGCTTAAGAACGGGAATGCTCCGTGATATCCACGGGTAATCCCGTTCTTTCTTTTAGGGCTTTCCTTAATTTTTTTCCGTCTATTTGATGGAAATTCCTCTTGTACAAGAGCCATCGGGCTATGAGTTCGTAAGGGTTTTCACCCCTTTTCAGGTAGTCTTTATGCGCTTCCACATATATATGTCCATTCCTCACCCCTACTTTAACGGGCTGGTAAATGATCTTGACCGGCGTATTGATGCGGACACTTTCAAACAGCTGCCTTATATCCACGTCATACAGACGGAGGCATCCGTGACTTGCCCTTCGGCCGACGCAAAAAGGTTTATTCGTTCCGTGGATCAGGTATGTGGGAATTGAGAGCCTGAGGGCGAAGCGGCCCATGGGGTTATCCGGCCCCGGGCGGATGAAGGCAGGCAATTGCCGGTCCTCTTTTCTTATTGAAACGGGGACATACCAGAAAGGGTTTTTTATCTTCTGCACTATCCTGTAATTTCCAGGCGGGGTGGCGAACCCCTCCATTCCGACGCCGATAGGGAAGGTCAAAACAGAGGTGTATGGTCCGTCCTTTAAATAAAAATAAAGCCTCATCTCCGCAAGGTTTATGACAATCCCCCGGTAAGGCGCATCCGGTAGCACCTTGGAAGACGGTATTTTTATGACAGCGCCTTCATCCGGCACCCATGGGTCCGTGCGGGGATTCGCCTGGGTTATCTCGTTGTATCCCACGTCATATACAGGCGCCAGTTCTATCAGGGATTCGTCATCTTTAATTACATGCAGGCCAACGGCCCCTATAAGTGTATTTTGGGAACTGAAGTGTGAAAAGTTTTTAATGGCGAGCCGCTTCGCAGAGTTTTTAATAGTAAGCCGCTTCGCGGCCCGGGCCGGGGCCGTTGCCGGCGGTAACAGAAAGAAAATTGCGGAAATTAAAAAAAACAGGCGGCGCATGTCCCTTCATTTTCCTATTGACGGGCGGATCTGTCAAATTTTTTTAAAAAAAAGAAAAGCTGGCAATTTCAAACAAATAAACAGCCGCCGATTTGAACAAAAAAACACAAACAGCTTGACTTTGCGGGGCTTTTGCCTATAAATTTGTATAATGAGGAAACCCCTGATAGCCGCGAACTGGAAGATGTACAAGACCATCAGCGAGGCGGATGATTTCGTAAAGCAGTTTGTTCCCCTCGTGAAGGACGTCACGGATGTGGACAAGCTCATAGCCCCCCCGTTCACCTCATTGAACGCGGTGGCAACCGCAGCTGCCGGCTCCGGTATCATAGTGGCGGCCCAGGACGTATTTTACGAAGAGCAGGGCGCCTTTACGGGCGAGATATCCCCGGGGATGATTAAAGACGCGGGCGGGACCTTCGTCATCATCGGCCATTCCGAGCGCAGGCAGTATTTTCATGAGACCGACTCCATTGTGAATAAAAAATCAAAGGCCGCGCTGAGGGCGGGTCTTGGTGTTGTGCTCTGCATAGGGGAGACCCTTGAGGAGAGAAATACGAACAGGACCTTCGATGTGGTAAAAAGGCAGATCGCTGAAGGCCTGGCTGAATTCTGTGAAGCCGAGTTCAAAGACACCGTGATAGCCTATGAGCCTGTATGGGCCATCGGAACGGGTGTGACCGCGACTCCCGAGCAGGCGGAAGAGGCCCACGGCTTCATACGTTCCATAATAAAAGAGATATACGGCGACTTAGCCGATGAAATGAGAATACTCTATGGCGGCAGCGTAAAGCCGGAAAATGTAGATGAAATAATGGCCAGTCCCAACGTGGACGGAGCGCTTGTGGGAGGGGCCAGTCTCGATCCCCAGGTATTTTCAAAACTTGTAAAGTTCAGGAGAGGATAAAGTTAAATGACGATCCTAGTTTCCATAGTACATGTCTTAATGTGCCTGCTGCTGATTTTTATCGTTCTGATTCAGGGAGGAAAAGGCGCTGAAGTAGGCGCGGCCTTCGGCGGGTCAAGCCAGACCCTCTTTGGCAGCCGTGGCGCGACGACCTTCCTTGGCAAGCTCACTACTGTTTTTGCGGCGCTTTTCATGCTGACCTCGCTCGTGCTGACGGTAACTAATCTGCGGGGCGGAGGCACCGTCATGAAGCCGGGCGTCGTAAGGCAAGTTCCTATGAACCAGATGCCCGCGCCAATACAAAAGACCCCGATTCCAAAAAAATAAACAAAAGAACTGTGCGTGTCTTTTAAGGGATTTTTAAACCGGAAGTTTTTCCGCTGTTTTTTTTGGTTTTTTCTTTTCGCGGTCCTGTCCCTATTTTTGACCGCCTGCCATCGGGCCCCTGAAGGGTTGCCCGATACAATAGTGGTTGGCTCCCTTGCCGATGCTAGGAGCCTTCTGCCTCTTCTGGCCGGTGATTCGGCCTCCGCGGACATAAGCGGACTTATTTTCAACGGGCTCACCAAATACGATAAAGACCTGAAGCTTACCGGGGACCTCGCAAAGAGCTGGGAAATAAAAGACGGCGGACTCGATATAATCTTCCATTTGAGAAAAGGCGTCAAATGGCAGGACGGAGCCGAATTTACCTCCGCCGATGTGCTCTTCACCTATCAGACCGTTATAGACCCAAAGGTCCCGACCCCTTATTCAAGCAATTACGGCCCTGTCCGGGATGTGGAGACGCCGGATCCCTACACCGTAGTGGTCCGTTATAAAAAACCGTTCGCGCCCGCGCTTGAGTCCTGGGGAATGGGCATAATACCAAAGCACATACTGGACGGAAAAGATGTTTCCGATGAGCGCTTTTCCAGGAATCCGGTCGGGACCGGCCCGTACAGGCTCAAACAGTGGATAACGGGGCAGAGGATCGAGCTTGAGGCGTTCAACGGCTATTTCGAAGGCAAGCCCGGAATAAAAAGATACATCATGAGGATCATCCCGGATATGTCGACCATGTTCCTGGAACTGAAATTCGGCGGCATAGATTACATGGAGCTTACGCCGCCCCAATACAACCTCGTGGTCCATTCCGCTTTTTTCCGGAAGTATTTTAACCGCTACAGGTATCCGTCCTTCGGGTTTACATATCTGGGCTGGAACCTTCTTGACGAAAGGTTCAGTGACGTAAGGATAAGGCGTGCGCTTTCACACGCCATAGACAAAAAGTCGATAATAAAAGGGGTCCTCAGGGGATACGGCACTCCCTGCACAGGCCCTTTCCTTCCCGGCTCCTGGGCGTATAATCCTGATGTGCCGGACCCGGCGTACAACCCGGCCCGGTCCCTGGAGCTTTTCCGCCAGGCCGGCTGGACGCTCAAAAACGGGGTGCTACAGAAAAACGGCAGACCTTTCAGGTTCACCATACTTACCAGCCAGGGAAACACCTCGAGGCTGCTGGCGGCTGAAATAATAAAGGAAGACCTGAGGAAGGTGGGGGTGGTTGCCGGCATAAAGGTGCTTGAATGGCAAGCGCTCCTTCACGACTTCATAGACAAAAAACATTTCGAGGCGGTGTTGCTGGGATGGTCCCTTTCGCGGGACCCGGACCTTTATGAGATATTCGATTCCTCGCAGACAAAAGACGGGGAGTTCAACTTTGTCTCCTTCAGAAACCCGCAGGCTGACAGCCTTATAGAAGAAGGGCGGAGCACGTTCGACCTGGAAAAAAGAAAGCAGATATATCATAAGCTTCATTACCTGCTTGCCTGGGAGCAGCCCTATACATTTCTTTATGTTCCTGACTCCCTTCCCGTTCTTAATAAAAAATTCCGGGGTGTAAAAGAAGCCCCGATCGGCATATGGTATAACTTTATACATTGGCGGATCCCGCCCCAAAAAACCCTGTGGTATAATTAGCCCAGAGGACGCCGGTAAAATTGTCTTCAATGCTGATTTTTTCTTTTTTTTGCGCTAATAAATGTCTGTTTAAAAAAGCCGGAAAATAAATTTTTTGGAGGACATCGCGGATGGCTCACCCGACAGCACTGGCCTTTGTCCTTGCGGGAGGCAAGGGCGAGCGCCTGTTCCCGCTTACGGCTATGCGGTCAAAACCATCGGTCCCTTTTGGCGGCAGGTACAGGATCGTCGATTTTGCCCTGAGCAATATGATAAATTCCAGGATATATTCCATTTATCTTCTGGTCCAGTACAAGTCCCAGTCGCTTATCGAGCATGTGAGGCATAACTGGGTGCTCTCATCCGTAATAAGGGAACATTTCGTCGCGGTCGTGCCTCCCCAGATGCGCATGGGGCCGGAATGGTTCCAGGGCACGGCTGACGCGGTGTTCCAGAACCTTACTTTCATAAGCCAGATGAACCCGGAGTTGGTGATCATATTCGGCGCTGACCATATCTACAGGATGGACATAAGGCAGATGATAGATTTCCATCTGGAAAAGAAAGCCGACATAACCGTTGCGGCAAGGCCGGTCCCCATAAAAGAGGCATCCAGCTTCGGCGTTATCGTAACGGATTCAGATAAAAGAATACTTACATTCCAGGAGAAGCCGAAGGAGCCGGTCCCCATGGCCACAGACCCGGAAAGGGCGTACGTTTCCATGGGTAATTATATATTCGGGAGAGACTTCCTGGTCCGCGCCCTTGTGGAGGCACAGGTGAAGAGGCATCATGATTTCGGCAAGCATATATTGCCGGCGTCACTGGATAAAGGCAGGGTTTTCGCTTACGATTTCTCCACGAATGTGCTGCCGGACATAAAACCATACGAAGAGACCGGATACTGGAGAGATGTGGGGACTATAAAATCCTTCTACGACGCGAATATGGATATGCTGGGCCTTACGCCAAAATTCGATCCCATGAGCAGTCTCTGGCCCATCCACCCGGCTTTTTTCGAGGGGGCGGCGACCAAGATCATCAGCGGTGAGATCGCAAACAGCGTTATCGCGGACGGCTGCCTTATAGAGGGCGCAGCCATAAGGAACTCGGTTATCAGAAGCGGGGTGAAGATCGAAAAGGGCGTGACCATAGACAACTGCATAATTATGGACAACTGCGTCATTAAAAAAGGGGCAAAACTCAAAAACGCGATAGTTGACAAGCAGAACCTTATAGAGCAGGACGAGACCATAGGCTATGACCCCGGCAAGGACATGTTCCGGTGCCATATAGATTCTTCGGGAATAGCCGTTCTTCCCAAACAGGGCAGAAAAGAGATCATTTAAGGGGCTCTGTTCCGAGGAAAGATTCCGCCCATTTTTATTCGTAACAAAATAAAATTCGGGCCGGAATGACAGCTTTTTATGCAATGTTGGGCTTAAGTTGTACCGGGTCCTTTTTTCCATTCCCCGATTTTGATGTTTTTGTTTTTTTCGTCACCGGTTATATAGTCCCCGTCCGGAAAAATGCTCAAACACGGGCTCTTTTTTGTCCTTCTTCTTATGAAACCTTGTCAGCGTGTATGGGAGGGGGATATAATAAAAAACTCAAAAAATAAAAAAAATCAAAAAAATTTATATATGTTTTTCAAAGGAGGTCTTTGGGCATGATGACGATTACAGAAAAGATATTTGCCGCACATCTGGCCGGCGGCAGCGGTGGGGAACAGGAAGTCCATCCAGGCCAGCTCATAAATGCCAGGGTGGATTTCGTCCTGGCAAATGATGTGACCGCTCCGATAGCGATATCCGAATTCAAGCGCATCGGGGCCAAAAATGTCTTCGACTGTGAGAGGGTGACATTCGTGCCGGACCATTTTGCCCCTCAAAAGGACATAAAGGCGGCGGAGCAGTGCAAGATGCTGAGGGAGTTTTCGCGGGGTTACGGGCTCAAATATTATTTTGAGGTCGGAAGGATGGGGGTCGAGCACGCGCTTTTGCCGGAAGAGGGCCTCGTTTTGCCCGGAGACCTCATAATCGGCGCGGACAGCCATACCTGCACATATGGAGCGCTTGGCGCTTTCGCAACAGGCGTGGGTTCAACGGATGTGGCCTCCGCGATGGCTGCCGGCGAGCTTTGGTTCAAAGTGCCCGAATCCATGAAGTTTATCTATAGCGGGAAATTTCAGAAATGGGTTGGCGGAAAAGACCTCATACTGCACACCATTGGGGATATCGGCGTTGACGGGGCGCTCTACCGCGCAATGGAATTCGAAGGCGAGGCGATACGGTCTCTGCCGATGCATGCAAGGCTCACCATATGCAACATGGCGATAGAGGCGGGCGGCAAATCGGGCATCATCGTGCCGGACGACATTACAATGCAATATGTAAAGGGCAGGGCCAAAAGGGAGTTCAAATTCTACAGTTCCGATCCGGGGGCGGTCTATGCGGAAACAAGGGAGTACGACGCGTCCAAGATTCCGCTGACGGTTTCCTGCCCAAGCCTCCCTTCAAATACAAAACCTGCCGCGGAGCTTTCAAATATCGGCATAGACCAGGTGGTAATAGGCTCCTGCACGAACGGGCGTCTGGAAGACCTGCGCGAGGCCGCACAGATACTCAAGGGCAGGAAAGTAAATCCGAATCTGAGACTCCTGGTAATACCCGCGACCCAGAGAATATATATGGAAGCGATGAAAGAAGGTCTTTTTGAAATATTCGTGGAGGCCGAGGCGGTTGTTTCCACTCCTACCTGCGGTCCGTGCCTGGGCGGCCATATGGGCATACTGGCTAAAGGGGAAAGGGCCCTTGCTACCACGAACAGGAATTTTGTAGGGAGAATGGGGCACCCCGAAAGCGAAGTCTATCTCTCAAACCCCGCCGTTGCCGCCGCTTCGGCGGTCCTTGGCAGGATAGGCACTCCGGAAGAGCTGGGACTTTAGATGAACCTGTCCATGGGAGAAAATAAAAACAAGAAATGACCCCTGAAGAAAAAATTGCGGCCCTTGGGATAATATTGCCGGAACCGCCCGCGCCCTTGGGCGCCTATCTGCCCATTCTGAGGTCCGGCAACCTCCTTTTTCTGAGTGGACTTTTACCGGTCAGGGAAGGCAGGCTTGTGAAAACCGGAAAGCTTGGCGCTGGCCTCGATGAGCGGGAAGGGGCTGAGCTTGCAAGGACAGTCGCCATAAATGCGCTGGCCATAGTAAAGGGTTACCTGGGGGAACTTGGCCATGTCAAAAGATGCGTGAAGGTGACCGGCTATGTTGCTTCAGCTTCCGGATTTACGGGACAGGCGGCGGTCCTTAACGGGGCCTCTGAGTTTCTTGTTCAGATCTTCGGGGACCCGGGAAGACATGCGAGGGCTGCGGTGGGCGTTGCGGAGCTACCAATGGACAGCCCGGTCGAAATAGAGTTCATTTTCGAGATCTCCGGGATTTAGAAAACAGGGCAGAGCAAGCCCTGCCCCTACACCCAAAAAAACAAAATGGCGTCAAAAATGCCTTTCTGATGTAGGGGCGCGCCTTGGTGCGCCCGCCGTTGCTCTTAATTTCTGGTCTCCGGCCCGGTCATTGCCTTTTTTACTGTTTCCGCCACCTGGGACAACCTGTAAGGCTTGCCAAGAAAACCGTTGAAACCCGATCTTTCGATCTGCCGCTCATCCGCGGCATAGCCGCTTGAAAGCACCACTTTGACGGAGGGGTCTATCCCTCTTAGTGCGCTGAGCGCGTTCGCTCCGTCCATTCCAGGCATTATATTGTCCAGTATGATCAGGCCGACCTTCTTTCCATGTGCCTTGTAGATATCAATTGCCTCCATCCCGTTAGAGGCGGTTATGACCCGGTATCCCAATTCAGCGAGCATCGAGACCCCTACTTCCCTGACCATGGGGTCATCGTCAACCATCAATACGGTCTCATTGCTCATCTCTCTGTTATGGAGGGCGGTTTCAATTTCCTTGGCCGGAGGTCTTTTCCCCGGCGCCTGTTTTTCAGTAAATACCGGCAGATATATATTGAACCTTGTCCCCCTGTCTTCCTCGCTGTAGAGGTTTATCCACCCGCCATGCGCCGCCACTATCGAGTGGGTCACCGCGAGCCCCAGGCCTGTGCCTTTTCCCGGTCCCTTCGTGGTAAAGAATGGCTCAAATATCCGCTGCTTTATTTCCTCCGGAATGCCGGGGCCGGTGTCTGATACGGAGAGCATTACGAAATCCCCCGGCTTTGCGTATGCGTAATGCCTGCAATAGTTTTCGTCGCAATGGAAATCCCGGATGCTTATGTTTATCTTCCCTCCGCCCGGCATGGCGTCCCGCGCGTTTATTACAAGGTTCAGGAGCACCTGCGTCATCTGCGCCGGATCGATGTAGACAAGCGGCAGGCCGGATGAGAGCGAAACCTCGAACTCGATGTTTTCCTCCACCATGCGCTTGAGTATCTTCATTGAATCTTCCATGAACCGCGCCATATCGGTAGGTTTTTGTTCCGGGGGCACCTTTCTGCCGATAAGCAGTATCTGCCTTGTAAGCTGCGCGGCTTTTTTTGCCGTGTTTACCACCATTGCCGAGTTTTCCTTTACCCTGGTATCGTCGCTCTGGAGACTGGTGATCTCGGCGTACCCCATAATGGCCGTAAGCAGGTTATTGAAATCATGTGCTATACCGGCCGCGAGAGCGCCGATTGCCTCCATCTTTTGCGCCTGAAGCAGCGAGGCCTTATATTCGTCGAGTTCCTTTTGCGCGGCCTCCCGCTTCTGCCTGAGTTCCTCTTTCATAATGCTGAAACTCCGGGCCAGGACCCCGATCTCGTCACTTGCGCCTGTTTCCATTCCGGCAGAGAGGTTTTCATAACTTGTCTTTCTGACCCCATCGGTCAGGGCGGCGATCGGCTTAAGAACAAAACGGCGGATGATGAAATATAAAAGGATTGACAGCACGGATATGAAGAAAAACCCGAAAAGCGCGATCATCAGACTTTGGGTCTTTATCTGCCTGTCCATGGGCTCAAGGGAATAGCCCAGTTCTATTGTCCCCAATGTCTTCTGCCCCTTCGGATGAAAATGGCAGGATGCCGTGTAGCAGGACTTCATGTTGGGTATCTGATTAAAAAGGCCCAGCACACGTCTTCCGCTTACGGTCTTTATCTGCCATGGTCTTTTGGTGAAGGCGTATTTGCAGCCCCCGGAGCAAAGATCCTGGCCTATTTCTTTTTTGTTCGATGAAAAATGCACCATGAAATTCATATCATCTATTCGCAGCCAAAGCAGGTTATCGGCTCTGGACAGGGAATCCATGGTCTCCCGGATAGCGTCTCTGTTATTTCTCAGCATACCGTAAATAAGGGCATTTTTTATCAGCTCTGATTGGGCCTGAGCGGTTTTTATATCCGAATCAAGAGCTTTCCGCTTCATGTAACGGATGGAAGGACACCAGAAAAGTATGCTCACCGCGATGATCACAGGCAGGCTCACCGCAAGGATCTTTACCGTGAGGCTTGAATTAAATGAGGGTATCTTCATTTCTCTTGACCTCCGGGGCAAAAAATAAAGATCCATTCGGGAACTCCATATTAATTTAATCGATAAAATGAATTTAAAACTTTAGGAGAATTTATAATTAGATAATTAATTTTATTTTTGCAACCTATGAAAAGAAGGATAGTTCCTTAATAAGTTCCTGTTTTTATTCGCGAATTGTGACTTGTGGCATTTACGGCAGGTAAGGGGCAGAAGGCGCTTTCAATCTGAAGCATCAGCCTGCCCGCCTGAAAATAAAAAATATCAAACGTTTTGCTCTGTAGGGTATGCTGTATATCCGGTCCGGGCGAGTATCTCATCCTCATCTACGTTCAGCATGTCAATTAATGCGCTTACCACTACAGGATCAAACTGGGTGCCTGAGCAGTCGCGGATCTCTTTTTTTACCTGGGGTAAGGAGAATGCCTTCCGGTAAGGCCTGTCGGTCATCATGGCATCGAAAGTATCGGCAACGCTCAGTATGCGGGCTTTCAGGGTTATATCGTTTCCGGAAATGCCATAAGGGTAACCGGTCCCGTTATATTTTTCATGGTGCTGAAGTATTGTGGTCCTTATTCCGTCCATTGTGCCTATGGGCCCCAGTATCTCATTGCCGATGACAGGATGGGCTTTTAAAAGGCTTAATTCAGCCCGTGTAAGCCTT
>JAKAEG010000356.1 GCA_021819985.1 Nitrospirota bacterium
GTCGATGCCGCGGGCTGCTATGTCTGTGGCCACGAGTATCTGATAGGCTCCGGTCCTGAACCCATTGAGCGCCGCCTGCCTGCGGTTCTGTGAAAGGTTCCCCTGAAGCGACGCGCTCCGGTAACCGGCCCTGAGAAGCTGGTCCGCAACCCGTTTGGCCCTGTGCTTGGTGCGTGTAAACACCAAAACCGATCCGCTGCCTGTCTGGCGCAGAAGGTCCAGGAGAAGCGGTGTTTTCAGGTGCTGCCCGACCGGGTAGAGCGCGTGGGCAACGGTATCCGCGGGCGCGGTATGGTCTATCTGTATAGTGACCGGTTCCCGCAGTATCTCGTGGGCCAGGCGGCGGATGTCATCCGGCATGGTCGCCGAAAACAGGAGTGTCTGGCGCTTCGCAGGGACATGCTTCATGATCTTGCGTATATCGGGCAGGAAGCCCATATCGAACATCCGGTCTGCCTCGTCGAGAACAAGCATTTCAAGCTCCGGCAATCTGACCGTGCGCTGGGTGATGTGATCGAGCAGGCGGCCTGGACATGCGATGACAATCTCCGCTCCGCGCTTAAGCTTCTCCGCCTGGAGATTGAAGCTCACGCCTCCATAGACCGTGACGCTGTGCAGCCGCGTATCTTTTCCAAGGCTGCGGACAGTCTGGTGGATCTGCTCCGCGAGCTCACGCGTCGGCGCGATTACAAGCGCACGGACGTGGCCGCGCGGTCCTTGCATAAGCCGGTCCAGGACCGGCAGTACAAATGCCGCCGTTTTGCCTGTTCCGGTCTGTGCGAGACCCATTACATCGCGTCCTTCCATGACCGGCGGGATCGCCTGTGCCTGGATCGGCGTAGGAGTGGCATACCCTGCGGCCTTTACCCCGGCCGCGACATTGGGGTGAAAATTAAATTTTTGAAATTCCATAGTCTCCTTTTTTCTGTGTGCGGGAAAAAAGCCAGTGTATTGGGCGGGGTTACAGTGACGTAGTTTTCATCCGGTTACAGTTGTTTGATGTTTAAGCCTATCAGCTTTATGCAGGCACTGTCAAGGCTCAAGTTTTTTATCCGGAACATTTTAAAGGCTTTTTTGTTATACTAGACCGTGGCTTTAAACGTATGAGGTTTCTTCTCATTTCTGCCATAGGAGTTCAAAAACATTCAACTTCCATCTCTGGTAATAAGAGGAAAGAAAATAGACGTCGCCATCGTGCAGGGCGGCATGGGGGTGGGTATATCCCTGTTCCCGCTTGCATCCGCAGTTGCAAGGGAAGGGGGACTGGGGATCATTTCCAGCGCCGGCCTTGACCGGATAGTATCCAAAAGAAACGGCAAAAGGGTCAATTCTTATGAGGCGGCCTATGAGGAGATCTCTTTTGCAAGAGAAGCGGGCGGCCAGCATGTCGGGATGAACGTGATGGTGGCCCTGGCAAGGGATTACCAGGAATCCGTAAAAGGCGCCATTGATGCCGGCGCGGATGTGATCATCTCCGGGGCAGGACTGCCTCTGAGTCTGCCGCTTATTCACCCTGCCAAAGATACGGCCCTGATACCGATCGTTTCATCTGCCAGGGCGCTTGAAATAGTTTGCCGGAAATGGGAAAAGGCGGGGCGGAGACCTGACGCCGCAGTGCTTGAAGGCCCTCTTGCCGGGGGGCATCTCGGCTTCAGGATCGATGAGCTGGACATGGGAGCAAACAGGTTGGAAAACCTTCTGCCCGCGGTCATGGATGTGGCGCGTGAGCATGGGGATTTCCCAATTATTGTTGCCGGAGGGATATATTCGCACAGCGACATTGCAAGATTCCTGCAGATGGGCGCAAACGGGGTGCAAATGGGGACAAGATTTCTTGCCACCGTGGAAAGCGGCGCGTCACATGAATACAAGCAGGCGGTGGTGGATGCCAAAGAGGAAGATATAACGGTGGCACAGAGCCCGGGTTCCCCATGCGGCCTGCCGTTCAGGGTGATAAAGCATTCCCCGATGTTCGTCTCAGCGCTCAAAAGACTCAGAGCGCCCAAGTGCGACAAGGGCTACGTCCTTCAAAAAGATCCTTCGGGAAATTTCTCCAAATGCGCCGCAAAACAGGACAACGCAGACTATTTTTGCATCTGTAACGGACTGTTAAGTTCCTCCGGGTATGATCCGGCGGAGGAACCGCTCTTTACGGCCGGCACCAACGCGAGCAGGGTAGACAGGATACTTTCCGTCCATGACCTAATGGAAGAACTGAAACATTGATTTTTTTTTTTTTTTGAAGCCGAACCGGGCCTTCTGAATCAGTGCAGCCGTGAACCCAGCGCCGAAAGCTCCATTTTGGGCCAGCACTCTAAAAGCATCTGCATAATCCTCAAGAAACCCTCAAGACATTCTTTCGATTATGTGATTACAGCGGTCGATTGCGCCTGCGATTGCAACGAGAAAGCTGTGTTTGGCGCTCGCTATTTTGTGCTTCAGCGGGCTTAACTCATCTTGATTGTTTATGAAACAGGTTAAATGCAAGGGAAGAAACGGGGCGTTGGCCCCCTTCTTTTATTCCCCTGCCAGAACCGAATGTAAGGAATTCTTCATCAATTAAAGTAGCCCGCTTATTGGGATAAGCGGGCTATCCATTTTCATTTGGCGTCCCCAATGGGATTCGAACCCATGTTACCGCCTTGAAAGGGCGAAGCAGGGGTTTTTAACAACCGGGCCACTGGCAACGATTTGGGCTTAAGTTCTTGAAATTACAGGGGAAAGCGGCATTCTGCATTTTCTGCCCTTTCCCCTGTTTTCTGCCCAAAGAGCAGGAATCTGCTACAATTTTGCGACAGTCGGTTGATGCCGGTGCAGTTGTCTCATGCCCCATTTAGTAGCTTCGGAAATACTATGTCGATAAATTCTGATGGACCGACTATCTCAAGGCTATACCCT
>JAKAEG010000357.1 GCA_021819985.1 Nitrospirota bacterium
CGTTACGTTCTATTTGTTCTGCCATCTCAAAAACCTCAAACGCGTTATAAAAATCAGCCATATAAAAACCCTCCTTTTTCTTGAAACTCAGACCGGACCGTTTTCCGTTTGAGCTTCCCTACGGAAAGCTTATGTAAGGAATTTACTCTTTTATCATATTCGCTTGCTGTCCCTGCGGGACACGCTCGCTATCCATGTTCAGGCATTTATAAAGGAAGTCCATCAGCTCGCGGTCATTTTGAATTCCGGGGCGCGTGAGCGTGAAATCATATCTGACGGGGTCATCGGGGGATATCTCCCTGAAGGCGTTTGTTATCTCGATGGCCGCTCTCATGCCCGCCTGTTTTCTGCCTGTAAGCCCCAGCCCAAGCGATAGGGAATGCATATGCGTATCAAGCGGCACAATGAGTTTTGATCCCGGCACCCCGTTCCAACCGCCTGGGTCCACATCGTCCTTCCTTACCATCCAGCGAAGATAGAGATTGAGCCTTTTGCAGGCGCTCCCTTTTTCAGGACGAGACAGAAGAGCCGATCTGGCGCAGATTCCGGGTGGGCACAGCTCTGCCACGAAATTCGTCAGGGCAGGCAAAACGGTGTCGTCATTCTCTTTGAAACCAGTCAAAAAGCATTCGTTTAGAGAGCCGTATTTTTCAAGGACCTTTTTTATCCTGCCCAGGAAAAAGATGAACTCTTCCCCGGTCACCAGCCTGTGCTTGAAACCGCCAAAGAGGTTTTCAAGGGTTTTTGTTTTTGTTTTCCAGACAAATTCCCTGGGTTTTTTCCCCATCTTCTCAAGCACAAGACCGGTCTTGGCCAGTATCTGCCTGACCCGCCCGTAAGCGAAGGATGAGGCTATGAGGCCCACTATCTCACGGTCTTCGATATCCGGGTAATCATAAAGAAATTCCAGCGGGTCGGGATGGACGTATTCGCGCTTGTTGTATCTGTTATAAAAGAACTCCAGCCCGCCCGGACTCCACCGGCGCCAGGCTTCACAGCCATTCCTTTTATCTATTGCCTGCATGAGCGTTTTTTAGTATATCAGAGGCCGTACCCTATTCATACCTGAGTGCGTCAATGGGATTTAAAAGAGACGCCTTGTAGGCCGGATAGAAGCCGAAAAAGATGCCGACCGCGCCGGAAAATCCGCAGGCCAGGAAGATCGAAAAGGGTGAGACCACCGCCGGCCATCCAGCGATCTTTGAGACAACAGCCGAACCGGAGACGCCCATCGCGATGCCGGCAATGCCTCCTATCATGGACATTATGAACGCCTCCATCAGAAACTGAAACCTGATGTCCCAGGTTTTTGCGCCTATCGCCATCCTTATGCCGATTTCCCTTGTGCGCTCGGTTATGGAGACAAGCATGATGTTCATGATCCCGATGCCGCCCACCAGCAGCGAAACGGAAGCGATGGCCCCCAGCAGAAGGGTCATTATTTTTGTCGACTGCTCGGCGGCCTGCATTATCTGGGTAAGGTTCCTTACAGTAAAATCATCGTCCTGCCTGGGGCCGATATGGTGTCTCTGGCGTAAGATATCGGTTATCTGGGTCTGGGCGTTGTCAAGCTCTCCGGTACTGTCGGCCTTAACGAGCATTATCCTTATCATCCCCGGAAACGCGGTGCCGAACAATTTTCTCTGGGCCGTCGTGAGCGGCACCATTATGGTATCGTCCTGGTCCTGTCCCATGGCGGACTGCCCCTTTACGGCAAGGACCCCTATTACGGTGAAAGGCAGGTTTTTTATTTTTATGCTCTTGCCAATGGGGTATTCATCTCCGAAGAGATTATCGACAACCGTCTGCCCCAGCAGGCAGACCTTTGTCGCGTTCTGCACGTCCGCACCCGAAAACACCCGGCCTTCCGCAAGAGCCCAATCCCTTACCGTCAGCATGGAAGGCGTTGTGCCCGAAATGCCTGTGGACCAGTTCTGGTGGCCATAAACGACCTGGGCCGTGCCGCTGAGCACCGGGGCAACGGCATCCACCGAAGGGGCCTCTTCAACGATGGCCTGGGCGTCTCCCGAGGTCAACGTGGGCTGGGTGCCGGCGCCCATCCTCATGCCGCCTGAGGTAGTGCTTCCGGGAAGGACGATCAGGAGATTGCTGCCCATGCTGGATATCTGCTCAGTGATCTTCTGTGTGGCCCCGTTGCCGACCGCAAGCATGGCTATTACTGCTGCGACACCTATGATTATCCCAAGCATCGTAAGCAGAGTGCGCATCTTGTTCATCTTCAAGGCACGCAGGGCAAGCTTGGCTGTCCAGGGAATATTAATCATGAGCAGGGGTCCTTTCCTCGTCGCTTACGAGCTGCCCGTCCATGAACTTTATGGTGCGGCGGCTCCATTGCGCTATATCGTGTTCATGGGTGACAAGGATAATGGTGATGCCGTTTTCCACGTTCAAACGCTGGAAAAGCTCCATTATCTCGATGCTGGTCTTCGTGTCCAGGTTGCCTGTCGGCTCATCGGCCAGTATGATCGGGGCCTCGTTCACAAGCGCCCTGGCTATGGCCACCCGCTGCTGCTGCCCTCCGGAAAGCTGGTTTGGATAATGCCTGGCCCTTGACTCGAGCCCGACCATCGACAGGGCGCTCATGGCGCGCTCCATTCTTTCCGCCGCCGCGACTCCCTTATAGAACATCGGAAGCTCCACGTTCTCGATGGCCTGTGTTCTTGAAAGCAGGTTGAAACCCTGAAACACAAAGCCGATCTTCCGGTTTCTTATATCGGCCAGTTCATCGCGGTCAAGGCCGGAAACATCGACGCCCTCGAGGATGTATTTACCGTCAGTGGGCTTGTCAAGGCAGCCTATTATATTCATGAATGTTGATTTCCCCGAGCCTGAAGGCCCCATGATTGAAACGAACTC
>JAKAEG010000044.1 GCA_021819985.1 Nitrospirota bacterium
AAGGGAACTGAAGACTGACGCAGGAAAAGGGATTACGGCGCAGGAAGCCGGACGCCGCATAGCTGAGCACGGCTATAACGAGATCCCCGAAAAAGAGCAGTCCGCGCTCATCCGCATGGCCAAAAGGTTTTGGGGGCCGATCCCGGGGATGATCGAGGTTGCCGCCCTGCTTTCAGCCGCGGTACACCGCTGGGAAGACTTCGCAATAATCATGGTCTTGCTCCTGACGAATGCGTTCATAGATTTCTGGCAGGAGGCGAAGGCGTTAAGCGCGCTAAAGGTTCTGAAAGAGAAACTGGCAAAAAAAGCGCTTGTGCTGCGCGACGGGGCTTTTCAGACCATAGACGTCAGGGAGCTTGTTCCAGGGGACATCATCGAGATAAAAATAGGGGATGTGGTCCCCGCAGACCTGAAGCTGGTCGAGGGAGATTATATCCAGGCAGACCAGTCCGCCCTCACCGGGGAATCCCTGCCCGTGGAAAAGAAGGCCGGAGACATCTCATATTCCAATTCGGTCATAAAACAGGGAGAGATGAAGGCAGTGGTCGTCAACACCGCCTCGAATACCTTTTTCGGCAAGACTGTCGCTCTAGTGGCCAGGGCCGAGCGGGAGGAACGGAGCCATTTTCAGAAGGCGGTCATCGGCATAGGCAATTATCTTATCGTCATCACCATATTCCTTGCTGCCTTCATCCTCATCACGGCAATGTTCCGGCAGGAAAATATGATAAGCATTTTAAGGTTCACCCTCGTGCTTACGGTGGCCGCCATACCGGTTGCCCTTCCCGCAGTCCTGTCCGTGACAATGGCGGTGGGAGCAATGAATCTGGCAAAGAAGCAGGCCATTGTCAGCCGCCTTGTCGCAATCGAAGAACTTGCAGGGGTGGACGTGCTCTGCTCGGACAAGACCGGCACGCTTACGCAAAACAGGATGACCGTGTCCGATCCTGTCTCCTATGGCACATACTCGACAAATGACGTAATAATATATGCCGGCCTTGCGTCAAGGCAGGAAAACATGGACCCTATAGAGCTGCCTGTATTCGAATATCTTGAGGCAAAGGGCATGATGGATTCCCTGAACGGGTTCACGCGGGTAAAATTCATACCCTTTGACCCGGTCAGCAAACGGACCGAGGCCCAGGTAATCGCGGGCGATAAAAAAACACTGATCGTCACAAAAGGGGCGCCGCAGGTGATATTGGACCTCTGCGGAGGAGGGTGCGAGGGAATAGAAGACAAAGTGGGAGAGCTTGCGGAGAAGGGCTTTCGCACCCTCGGGGTAGGGGTCAAACATCCGGGGGATGAACATTTCCAGTATGCGGGCCTCATACCGCTTTTCGATCCTCCAAGAGAAGACTCCAGTGAGACGATACGGGAGGCCAGGGCGCTTGGGCTGGACGTCAAAATGGTTACCGGGGACAACAGGGCAATCGCCAGGCAGATAGCGGGGATATTGGGGATAGGCGAGGACATCCTCGATGCGACCGAGCTGAAGGGGGCAAGCACCAGGGAAATGGTTGTTCTTGGAGAGCTCATCGCAAGGACCCTTTACAAAAAGCTGTCTCCATCCGTATCGGAGCATGATATACGAAGGTTCTCAAAGGATGTGATTAAAGACCTGGAAACATCCTTCGAAACCGCGAACCTGCCGCCAAGGCACGTCCAGAAACATGAGTCTGAACTCATTGAGATGATAGAGGGCGCGGTGGGGTTCGCGCAGGTATTTCCTGAGGATAAATACCTCATAGTGGACAAGCTCCAGAAGGGCGGACATATCGTGGGCATGACGGGCGACGGAGTAAACGACGCCCCGGCGCTCAAAAAAGCCGACGCGGGCATCGCAGTATCCGGGGCCACGGACGCTGCGCGGGCCGCTGCGGACGTAGTGCTGATGGCGCCGGGGCTTTCCGTAATAGTGGATGCGATAAAGGGCGCAAGGGTGACCTTCGAAAGAATGAAGAGTTACAGCATATACCGCATCGCAGAGACGATTCGCGTAATTCTCTTCATGGCCGCCTCCATCATAATCTTTAATTTTTACCCGGTCACGGCGATAATGATCATCATCCTTGCGTTCCTCAACGACCTGCCCATTCTTGCCATCGCATATGACAGGACAAAGGTGGACGACAAACCCGTAAGGTGGAAGATGAGGGAGGTCATCACGGTGTCGACCGTCCTGGGCATCGCGGGAGTCGTTGCCAGTTTCGGTATATTCTACCTTGCGGAAAGATACCTGCGGCTGCCTCCTCCCGTCGTTCAGAGTTTCATCTTCTTGAAGCTGGCCGTCGCAGGCCATTTGACTATATTTGTTACACGGACCGAAAACCACTTCTGGCAAAAACCTTATCCATCGCCCCTTCTTTTCTGGGCGGCCCTTCTAACCAAGATCGCAGCTACCCTGTTTACTGTCTACGGGTGGTTCGTAAGCCCTATCGGCTGGAACTACGCTTTATTGGTATGGGGATACGCCCTCGCATGGTTTGTCATCAACGATTTCCTGAAGATATGGACATACCGGTCGCTGAGGAAAAACGGGACTATCATATAGCGGGCATATAGCCGCCAAGACTTCGGGCGAACAGGCATGGACGGAAGCCTTCCCGCGATTTTTACGCTTTTCAGGTTAAAAGGAGCTTTTTTCTATCTTTGAAATCTGGCTTGGATAAATGCTTCTGGGGCCGGACAGGACGAAACTGAGGACGCACGCGATGGCCGCATAAGGGGCAACCCTGGGCCCGAAAAGCTCAAGGGCCATGATACTGGCGGAAACCGGGGTGTCCGCGCAGCCGGCAAGAAGGCTTACCATCCCGATCGCCGCGGAAAAACTTAAATCCATGCCCAGCATACTTCCAAAGGTGCTCCCCGCCGTGGCCCCTATGAAAAAAATTGGGGTGATATTACCTCCGCTTCCGCCGAACCCAAGGGTAACCGCGGTGAAAAGCATTTTTGCCAGAAACGAAATATACGGTGCTGGCATCCCCTCCAGGGCTCTTTCCAAAGGGTCCAGCCCAAGGCCAAGATACTTGGTCGAGAAAGCAAAAGACAGCAGCACCAGCACAAGGCCGCCAAGGGCCGCCTTTAGAGATATTCTCAACCCGGCAAGATGTACTACCTTCTCAATACCTCTTGACACATTGATGAAAAGAAAGGAACAGAAGCCAAAGAAAACGCCGCTGAGGCACACCTTTAAAAAAAAGAGCCCGCCGCCGCTTATGACAGGGGAAAACCGCAAGGGCTCATTAAAATAGACGACCCCTAAATAGGATGAAACATGATAGCTTATGATACCGGCAAGGAACGAGGGCAGAAGCACTTCGTATAAAAGCCCCCCGGCAAATAATACCTCCAGCCCGAAAATCGCCCCCGCAATCGGGGTGCCAAAAACAGCCGAAAACCCCGCGCTGATACCGCAAATGACAAGTTTTTTTCTGTCCTTGTCATCGAATTTAAGGAGGCTTGAGGTCACCGATGCCAGTCCGGCCCCTATCTGGGCGCATGGCCCTTCTTTTCCCGCGGACCCTCCTGCAGCGATAGTAATGATGGATGCAACGAATTTTACGGGCGCAACCAGCGGAGCAACTTTCCCGGAACGCCTGTTCACGGCCTTTATCACCCTGTCTGTGCCCCCGCCAGCCGCCTCCGGCGCGAGGGCCCTGGCGAGGGCTTCGCTGGCAAACAGGGCGGCTGGAAGCATCAGAAAGTAATAACTGAACCCGTGAGTCAGAGTTGTTACCCATCCAAGCGCTTTTAGAAATGCTGCGGTTGAGAGTCCCACAATGGAACCCACCGCTGAGGCAAGCAGCAGCCATTTTATGACATTCAGAAATACCGCTAACTGCCCAGTGGGGCTTTTCTTCATAGTTCAGCCATTCCGCCCTGAAGTTTCCGGCTTAACAGCCAGGCCCATTTCCATGAAAAAAGCTTATCAGATAAAATGATGAGAGACATTAACGGGTAATTTCACTTCATGATGTTATAATTATCGGTCATGCCCGATAACCTAAAAACAGGTCTTCTTTAATGCGGTCGCGATGAAATCCGTTAGAACAGCCGGCCAGCCGGAGACCAGCAAGCTGGCGGAGATGGCCGCCCTGCTTAAAAAATTCCACATGCCGGAGCATACCGCCTTGATCATCCTTTCCGTTCTGGTGGGAGTTTTGGCCGGGCTAGCCAATGTTCTTTTCCGCACCTCCATGAATTTCGTCCACCAGCTTTTTTTCATACACGGGGCAAACCTCCTGGAAATAAACCGCGGCGGGATATACAGGGTGTTTCTGCCCCTTTTGCCTATGGCCGGGGCCCTTCTTCTGATACCGCTGTCCAGGGCCTTCCCAGGCGATGTGAACGGCTACGGGTTCCCGAAATTCATAGAACTGGTAAACATCAGGGGCGGCGTTATCAGGATCAGAAACATCTTTCTTAAGATTATCGCACCTGCGCTCACGATAGGCACCGGAGGGTCGGCGGGGATAGAGGGCCCCATCGCCATAATCGGGGGCACGATAGGGTCAGGCACCGGGCAGCTCTTCCGGGCCTCCGGAAGCAGGATGAAGCTTCTGATAGCCGCGGGCTCGGCCGGAGCGATAGCGGCCACCTTCAACGCTCCCATAGCCGGGGTGATGTTTGCGATAGAGATCGTGCTCCTTGGGAATTACGAGATATCTTCTTTTGCCGCCATAGTCATATCCTCCGGGATGGCCACGGTCGTGTCGAGGGCGTTCTACGGCTCCAGTCCGGCGTTCAGGGTGCCGGAGTACCAGCTGAGGAGCATGGCGGAGATACCCCTTTATATGATCTTCGGTGTCCTGATGGGATTTCTGGCCGTCTTGTATATCAGGGTTTTCCATGGCATCAAGGACGAATTCGAAAAGCTGGGGATCAACCCTCAGCTAAAACCCGTGCTCGGCGCTTTCATAATAGGCTCTTTCGGAATATTTCTACCCCAGATAATGGGAAACGGGTATGACATCATAGGCCTGGCCCTGATCGGCAAGATAATCTTCCCGATTGTGGCCATCCTTATTTTCCTGAAGCTCCTGGCCACCGCGGTGACCATCGGCTCCGGAGGGGCCGGGGGTGTTTTTGCTCCTTCGCTTTTCATAGGGGCGATGGCGGGGGAGAGCTACGGCTATGTTGTGCATTGGCTGTTCCCTGCCTATACAGCCTCCCCCGGGGCGTATGCCACGGTGGGAATAGGCTCTTTTCTGGCTGCCGCCACACATGCGCCGCTTACCGGGATATTCCTTCTTTTCGAGATGACCGGAAATTACAAGATAATAATCCCCCTCATGTTCTCTTCCATCATAGGCACCCTGATAGCAAAGAAGGTCTACCCGGACTCCATAGACACTGTAGACATAACTAAAAAGGGAATAAAGATACATATGGGCAGAGAAGTGGCCATTATGAGCAGCATAAAGGTGCGAGAAATAATGCACAAGGATTTCATAACGGTGAAGGAAAACACCACCTTGGAGGAGGTCATCACCAAGATGATCCGGGAAGAGAAGTTCTATATCCCGGTAGTGGACTCCGGCGGGCTCATGAAAGGCATTATCTCCTTCCAGGACGTAAGGCCGGTGCTCATGGAGGAAGAGGTGAAGGCAATAGTGCATGCGGGACAGGTGGCAACTGAAGAGGTGATCGTGCTCTACCCCGGCGAAAACCTGAACGCCGCCGTGGAGCGGTTTTCCCTGAAAGACATAGATGAGATACCCGTTGTTGGCAGGGACAACCCCAAAAAGGTGATCGGCATGGTCAGCCGCAGGGACGTAATAACGGCCTATAACAAGGAAGTCCTTAAAAAGACCAAACCGGATCTGTAAGGTGGATTTTTGTTTTTTAGCCCGGCCCGCTTGAAATTCCCCAACCCGCATCCATTTTTTTAACATGTCAATCTTAAAGAAATTGCTCTCCAGCGCCGATAAATATATCAAGCGATATTGTTGAAATTAGAGTAAGCCGTGGGGCAGGCGCCATGAGTAGACCTTCGGACATAGAACTAAGTGAACTCTACCTGATGTTGTATTCCAGCTACTACTATACCGATGGTAATACGACAAGCGGCCAAAAGATAAAAAATCTGACAACACTGATGGACGAGATTAATGGCAAGTACACTGAGCCTGACAAATGACAGTAGACGTAAAGCCTGAGGAGCAAATGGATTTTTTGATCGGAATTTATTCCGGCTCCACGGCGGCGGAGCCGTATGCCCTAAGGAGCGGCTGTTCCTTGCCAGGCGTCCGTTTTTGGATTTTATGCCCCTCGGGCCTCTGATGCAGGGAATTTCTGATCGAACGAGATTTGCTCGCTGCCCATTTAAGCGGGAAAAGCTGGTGCCCCCTGCAGGAATCGAACCTGCGACACCAGGTTTAGGAAGCTCATCCAGCCAAAGTCCCTCCGATTCTTCAAAAAGTCCTGATTCTGTAACCGGTTGCAAAGAAAAAGAAAACTAAACCCGCCTCGTTTATTTCCGTTGATAAACATTTGCAGAAATCTACGGAAATTTACCGCCGATGGACACCTGTATGGACACGGAATTTATGGCCTAAGGGGATGCCAAGTGCGCCTTGGCATGAGTCCCGCTACTTTTGGGTTTCAATTACATATTAGTCCTATGCTCGCTCACATGGCCGCAGACCTTAAAACGCATAAAAGTAGCGTCTGCCCCTGCGCGCTGTCCAGGCGCGCGCGTAGGGGCGGTCTAGACGCGGGTGAGCCCGCAGGGCTGAGATGGCCAAACGCCGAACGCGCGCAAGCGCGCGGCGTGGCCATGCCGTTGCCGTTTTCTTTTTCCGTGGTCGTTTTAGGGACTTGGTATATATGTGCTTTAAGTCGGAAAAAGTGTCGGGTAAGTTCTTTGTCTTGTTTCGTTTGATGGATGGATTTTTATTTATTAATTAATTGTTTGGAGGTTTTTAAATATGGCTCTTGGTGATTCTTTTAAATATATTCATCTCAAGAATCCTGATACTGGTCAGGTGGTAAAGATACTGAATAAATCCAAGAAGGAAATGGCTTATAGAAGGTTGGCTCAAGGTTTTTTAAATTTTATTAAGTATGAGGTTAAGCGTCCTTTTATAAAGCATGTGACTCTTACTCAAAAGAGGGAAAATTATAAACCTCGAATCCTTGATGATTTCCGTAGGAAGCTCAAGAGTCGGTATGGGAAGATTTATTCTCTTTGGGTAGTCGAGGTTCAGAAAGAACGTTTAGCGAGGTCTGGGGAGGCTGTAATTCATTGGCATATGATGTTAGTTTTCGCTAAGAGGGTTGAGTTTGGTAAAAAAGATGTTTTGGCGATTCAGAAGATGTGGAAATACGGGAATGTTGATATAAAGCCTGTTCGTAAGGCTTCTGTTTCTTATCTGATGAAGTATATAGGGAAGGCGTTTAAAGGCGGTGATTTCACTCAAGTTGAAGGTGCGCGGCGTGTTGGGGCTTCTAGGTTTAGTTCGTTTTACAAGCAGTCTGAAGCTAAAATAAAGAAGGCGTGGGATTTCTTTAAGAAGATCGGCAGGGAATATACTGAAATGGTGAACGATTATTATTGGGAAAATGGAAAGTGTTTTGTTCAGGGTATAGATGGGACTGGAAGAAGAAGCGGGCGGGTCTATTTATATAAACCTGCCCGGTGGGAGTTTAAGGGTTTCTCTGATTAAAACTCCATATCGGCGCGCCCCTTGCCGGGTCTGTCCGCATATTTTATAAAATTTGCGATGGGGAATTTAAATCTTATGGGATGGGACAGATTTTACTATCTGTCCTCTTTTTATTAATCGAGATAGTTCATTGCCTTGAATTAGCTGTAAAGGTTTACCATAAGCAAAATTTTCCGCCTCTCGCGTGAAATATGAAGATGTAATGAGTATCCCTTGGTCTGCTCCCTCAGCAGCCATAATGCCATAAAGTTCCCTTACTACTTTGACACCTACGGCATAGTCTTCCCAATGCTTACATTGAACAATTGCTTTGTGCCCATTTTGTAGCAATATAAGATCAATACCTCCATCAGGTTTGCTACCTCCAAATTCTTTTACCTCATAGCCCATATTTTTGTAAGCTGCTCCGATAATGCCTTCAAATTCTTTCCAGTGTAACGCGCTTATATCAGGGAGGCTCCTTTGTCGGCTTAGGAGCTCATTGTTGTACTGATTATTTTTTAGTGCTTTTTTACGTTCGATGAAATTACGAAACAAGGACAATCCTCCTGTTATGACAAAAAGGATTGAAATGATCGGGGCGAATGTTGGTGCCGCCTTTGCCACAGCTTGATTTACGAAATCGGAGCTATGCAATAACATGGATGGCAGAATAAATTTTAAGCTGACATATGAAATTACAGCCAAAATCGCGCTAAACCACCACGGGGCTTTAGCTAGGATTTCAAAAAGACCTTCTTCTTTTCTTCTTGCCATAAATTGATGGATTCAAATTTATACTATTCGAAAAATTATGTCTACCATCAAAGCCAGAACGAGAAGATTGCTTTGCGCCAGTTTTTAAATAATAGTTGAAAAGTTACTTATTATGTGTTACTTTATTTATATGCTTAAGAAAACTTTAACCAAGATCGCCGAAAGCAAAGAGAGAAAGAACTGGGGTAAAGGGACCATAGTCTGTACCCAAGAAGAATTTGAGAAAGTCTTCGATGAATTCAAAGGCCAAATGGTTTCGCCTGGCGGTGCGGCAGGCGCTTTAGGCGTTTCCAGAGCCTATATCCATCAGCTTGAAAAAGAGGGAAAGATCAGGGCATATAGGATTGCTCATGATGACATAGATTGGGATAGATTGCCTCTTTGGCTGAAGATGATGGTAGCACCAAGGGACGTTTATATTTATATCCCAGATGAAGACATAGAAAGAATCAAAAAAGGGATGATCGAGAAGGCGGAAACCAAATTGAAAAAACTCAAGGGCAAATAAGTCTCCATCATGACTGAGCGGCTTCTCACATATAAAGACCTTTCGGAAAGATGGCAAAAGCCCGTTGGCACTTTGCGCACTCTCGTCATGAAAAAGAAGCTCGAACCTATCAAGCTTGGGCGGGATGTCCGGTTTTCTGAAGACTATATCCGCGAAATCGAGAGGAAAGGCGGGTTTTCTTATTAGATGGGCATTTTCAAAAAATTAGACAAGACGGAAAACCGCGAGGTCTATTATATTGACTACTATGACGAACACGGAGAACGCAAAAGGGAGAGCACGGGGTCAAGCTCCGCTTCCTTTGCGAAAGAACTGCTTATCAGCCGGAAAGATGAAGTAGCCAAAAGAAAGAAATTCCCTGAAAGATACCTTCCTAGAATCAAATTTTCTGATTTTGTAGACAAAGAATATCTTCCCATTCATGCCAAGGGGCTCAAGAACGAACCGAACATAAAAGGCCATTGCGAAAAACTGAAAGCGGAATTTGAAGGAAGATGCTTGCATGAGATCACTTCCCAAATGGTTGAGTTATACAAAAAAAGCATGATGGATACCTTGGCAGAAAATACGATTAATAACCGGCTCAATACCTTGAGCGGCATATTTACCAAAGCTGTCGAATGGGGCAAAGCCCTGTCAAATCCAGTCCATAAGGTCAAGCGTTTTAAAATCAAGGAACGGAAAAGGATTCTTGATAAAGATGAGCAACAAGCCCTGATCATCGCAGCGGGTCAAGAGAAAAAGGCCTCATATCTTCAATCTCTGATAATCTTTGACCTCGCAACTGGACTTAGAAAAGAAGAACTCTTGTCTGTCAAATGGGCCGATATTGATTTTGAAAATGGGCAACTTCTTGTAAGGGCCGAAATAGCAAAGCACCAAAAGGCCCGCTATGTAGACCTTAACAAGCATGCTTTAACCGTTCTGGAAGTATTACCGAGAGTCGGAGAACACATTTTTTGTGATAAGCAGGGACAGAGATTCAAAAATTTCAGACGCTCTTTTCAGTCGGCGGCAACAAGGGCAAAGCTTAAAAACGTTGTTATCCATGACCTGAGAAGAACTTTCGGCTCCAACTGCGTCATGTCGGGAGTATCTTTGGCAACGGTTCAGGCCTGGATGGGCCATGAATCCATAGAGACAACAATCAAGCATTATGGGCACCTGGCCCAATCTTTCAGAAAGGAGGAGATCAGGAAGACCGAAGAACGGATGGACACCTACATGGACACCGGGATTTTAAGGAAGGTTGCTAAAGCCTGTAAGTCCTTGATAAATAAAATGCCCCCTGCAAGAATCGAACTTGCGACACCAGGTTTAGGAAACCTGTGCTCTATCCTACTGAGCTAAGGGGGCTAACGGATATATTACCAAAAAAGGCCCCTTATCGTCCAGAAGGCAAACCCCACCCGGAAAAACCCGGCAAAAAGGTCATTTTAATATTAATTGGCACCTATCAATTTGACTTATAGCCCCCAGTTGCAGTATAAAGAGATGATATGACCGGACATGCTCTTTCTCCATACCTCCCTATATTTATATTGATGGTCATTGCCTTGGGGTTCGGCGTCGGGTCTCTGGTGGCAGGCATACTTGTAAGGCCCAGGCGGCCATACAGGGAAAAGCTTATGCCTTACGAGTCCGGCAACCCTCCGGTGGAGGAGCCTCGCTACAGGTTTTCCGTAAAATTCTACATTGTCGCCATGCTCTTCGTTATCTTCGACGTGGAGGCCATTTTCCTTTACCCGTGGGCGATAACCTTCGATAAACTGGGCCTCTATGCGTTTGTGGAAATGGTGCTCTTCATAGCAATATTAATGGTGGGGTATGTTTATGCCTGGAAAAAAGATGCCTTCAAATGGGAATGAGATAAAAAACTCCGGCGTTACCGCGCGTGAGATCCTGAGCGGGAGCACCGGGGTGCTGGAGATAGAAAAGGGGCTCAAGATCATCCCCGGCGCAAACACGATAATCGCGTCGCTGGACAAGCTTGTGAACTGGGGTAGGCAATCCTCCCTCTGGCCGGTCACCTTCGGACTTGCCTGCTGCGCCATCGAGATGATGGCCACGGGCGCCTCCCATTATGATCTCGACAGGCTGGGCGTGATATTCAGGGGCTCGCCAAGGCAGGCGGACTTCGTAATCGTCGCGGGCACGGTGACAAAAAAGATGGCGCCCATAGTGCGCCGGGTGTACGACCAGATGCCTGAGCCAAGGTACGTCATCGCCATGGGAAGCTGCGCCTGTTCCGGCGGAATATTCAACACATACAGCACAGTGCAGGGGGTGGACAGCTTCCTGCCCGTGGACGTTTACATTCCCGGCTGCCCGCCCAGGCCGGAAGCCCTGATGGAGGGCATTATCAAGCTTCAGGAAAAAATAAAGAAGGAGCAGCTGAGATGGAGCCCCTTCAGATAGCGGAAAAGATAAAGCAGGCCTTTCCCGGCGAAGTTGCCGAAATAACCTCCTTCAGGGACCAGGTATCCGCACACCTAAAAAAAGACAGGCTGTTCGATATCTGCCGCATGCTGAAGGAAGACCCTGAATTGGACTTCGACTACCTTGTGGATGTCTGCGGCGTGGATTACCTGGACAAAAAGACGCCCCGTTTCGAGGCCGTCTATCACCTTTATTCCATGACCCGCAGGCACTTTATACGCCTCAGGGTCCAGGTGCCGGAGGAAGACCCCCAGGTCCGCTCGGTCGTTCCCATCTGGCAGGGGGCCAACTGGCATGAAAGGGAATGCTACGATATGCTCGGCATCCGTTTTGAAGGCCATCCGGACTTAAGAAGAGTGCTGCTGCCTGAGGACTGGGAAGGCCATCCCCTGAGGAAGGACTACCCGGTGGAGGGCTTCACGGGCGAGGAAGACTGGCATGGTTACACGGAGGTCGTGGAGTTGTCTAAGAAACTGAAGGAATTTGAATGGGGGAACTAAAAGCCCTTTCCGAAAACTTTCAGAAAAGATAAAAAATAAAAAATACTGGTTTCTAATTTAATTTGGAAATTTGAAATGATAGAACAAGAAGGAAAAGAGATAAAGACAAAAGAGATCGCCCTCAGCATGGGTCCGCAGCATCCCGCCACTCACGGGGTCCTGAGGCTGGTGCTGGAGCTTGACGGCGAGACCGTCGTCAAATGCACTCCCCATGTGGGCTACCTGCACAGGGGCGTAGAGAAGCTGGGAGAGAACCGGACCTATCTTTCCGCCCTGCCGCTTACGGACCGGCTGGACTATATCTCTTCCATGTCCAACAATGTTGGCTACGTCATCGCCGTCGAAAAGCTCTTTGGCATAGAGGCCCCGGAAAGGGCCAAATACATCCGCACCATCATGTGCGAAATGACAAGGATATCAAGCCATATAATCTGGTTGGGCACGCATGCCCTGGACATTGGGGCGATGACCGTTTTCCTTTACTCCTTCAGGGAGCGGGAATGGCTGCTGGACCTCTTCGAGATGACCTGCGGAGCCAGGCTCACCGCCAGCTATCCGCGCATAGGGGGGGTAAGAAACGACGTCTCCCAGCAGTTTCTGGACAGTCTTTATGAGTTCACCCAGCAATTCCCCGCCAGGCTGGACGAATACGAGACCCTCATAGACAAAAACCGCATCTGGCTTAAAAGGACAAAGGGCATAGGCGTTATATCCGCCGCGGAGGCCGTAAACTGGGGTCTTACGGGGGCCACTCTCAGGGGTTCCGGCGTGGACTACGACGTGAGAAAAGCCTTCCCTTATGACGTATATGACAAAGTGGAATTCGATGTGCCTCTGGGAGTCCACGGGGACGTTTACGACAGGTACCGCTGCAGGATGGAGGAGCTCCGCCAGTCAAACCGGATAATAAAACAGTGCATCGAGCAGCTGCCAACGGGGCCCATACTTTCTCCCGAGGCGGCCAAATTCGTGCTTCCTCCCAAGGAAAGCCTGTTTAAGAGCATGGAATCCCTCATCCACCATTTCGTGCTCATGACAAAGGGGCCGCTCACCGCGCCAGCGGGCGAGGTGTATTCCGCCAGTGAGGTGCCGAAGGGAGAACTGGGCTTCTATATCGTAAGCGACGGCACGGGCACACCTTACAGGATGAGGGTAAGGGCGCCTTCTTTTGTCCACGCCTCGGTCCTCCCCAGACTGTGCGAAGGCGGGCTCATAGCGGACGTCATCGCCAATATAGGGACCATAGACATAGTGCTGGGCGAATGCGACAGGTGAAATGGATGCGAGTGGCTCCAGAAGGGGAAGCGAGCGAATATGACACATAAAAAAATCCTTACATTCGATGCCCGAAGGGCATAAAATAAGCAATGGAAAACTTCCCGGCTTTCAGCCCAGGGGCACTTGCCCGCCTGGAAGAGATCAAAAAAAAGTATCCCCCCGGCAGGGCGGCGCTAATGCCCGCCTTGCATGTGGCCCAGGAAGATTTCGGGTGGCTCAAACCCGAGGCGCTGAAGGCGGTAGCGGAATAC
>JAKAEG010000045.1 GCA_021819985.1 Nitrospirota bacterium
ATCACGTGGTCCGCGCCCAGGTCGAAAAGCCTGGCTGTCTTTTCCGGCCCTCCGGCGGTTGCGATCACCATGGCCCCGAAGAGTTTGGCTATCTGGATGGCGGCCACGCCTATTCCGCTTCCACCGGCTATTATCAGCACGCTCTGCCCTCCCCTCAGGTCTCCCCTGTTTGCAAGCATATGCCATGCTGTAAGGAAAGTTAGAGGAAATGCAGCGCCCTCCTCAAAGCTTACGTGCGCGGGCAGTAGTATCAGATTGTCTTCGCTTACCTTCGCGTACTCGGCGTATCCTCCCCATGTAGAGGCGCCCATCAGCCCCATATGGAGGCAGATGTTATTGTCTCCTTCCAGGCAATGGGGGCATTTCAGGCATCTGATACCTGGGTCTACGGCCACTCTGTCGCCGATCTTAAAGTTCTTTACGTCCGGGGCCACTTCGTAGACCTCTCCGGAAAAATCGCTTCCGATTACATGGGGATATTTCGTTCCGTAAGCCGCAAGCCCGGACCTTATCCATATATCCAGGTGGTTTACCGATGCCGCCTTTACTTTGACCAGCACCTCGCCGCGGTGAGGGACAGGCCTGTCCACCTGTTCATATTTTAACGCTTCCGGTCCGCCCGGTCCCCTAAGGACGATCGCATTCATATGAAACCCTCCTCTACTGAAAAAAATAAAGGCAAAGTCGCCGGATTCCGGATCAAGTCCGGAATGACAGGCACAAGACATTTCAAAAGATTTCTAACAAATATCAATAATATTGTCTCATAAATACGATGTCGAGGAAAAAGATATTTGGGTCAGATCTTCCCTTTTGTAGAGGGGGGCTCTTTTTTCGCCCTCGGATCCACGGCAACCGCGCTCATCAGCGCCTGTCCCACGGCCTTGAAAACAGCTTCGACCATGTGGTGGAGGTTCCTTCCGTACGGGACATCGACATGCATGGTGATCCCTGCGTGAGAGACGAATGCCTGCAAAAAATCCTCGACCAGGTCTGCCTCGAAATCCTTGATGCGCTGCCTTTTGGGATAAGAGACGCGGTAGACCAGATAGGGCCTGCCGCTTATATCGAGGCTCACCTGCGCCAGGGCCTCATCCATCGGCACTGACGCATATCCGTACCTGCGTATCCCCTTCATCCCGCCAAGGGCCTCTTTAAGGGCCTTGCCTGCTACGATCCCCACATCTTCAACCGTGTGGTGATAATCCACATCCAGGTCGCCTGTTGCATTGAGCTTCATGTCCATAAGCCCGTGCCTGCACATAAGCGATAGCATATGATCGAAAAAAGGCATACCCGTCTTTACCTGGTAATCTCCCTTGCCGTCCAGGTTGAGCGAGAGCGAGACCTTCGTTTCGCCTGTTTTTCTGTTAACGGAAGTCTTTCTCGTTTTGCCGGTTTCAGCCTTTTTCATTTTCATTTCATTCACCGCCCAAAGGACCATATTTTTTTATGGCCCGCAGGAAGGCGTCGTTTTCCTTTCTCGTGCCGATAGTCACCCGGAGATATCCGTCAGAGGGGCTCCCCAGATTCCTTAAAAGCACCCCATCGCGGATTGTCCCGCGGTATATTTTTTCTTTGCCGCCATCGGGCGCGCCAAACAGGATAAAATTGGCGTCCGAAGGGTAAGCGGTAATGCCGGTTATTTTCCGGAGTTCTCTGAAGACCCTGTCTCTTTCGGAGACGATCTTTTTTATCCCCTCTTCCAGTCCTTTCCCTTCCAGCGCGCGGACCGCTATGGCCTGGGAAAATGAGTTCACGTTAAATGGCAGCCTTGTCTTGTTCACCTCGTTTATCAGTTCGGGGCTTGCGATGAGAAACCCTACTCTCAATGCGGCAAGCCCTACCTTTGAAAGGGTCATAAGCACGGCCAGGTTCTCATATTTATCAAGGCGGGAAAGAAAGCTTCTTTTCCCGGAGAAAGGCTGATAGGCCTCATCAACCACCACGATGCCTTTTACGTTCTCTATGATGTTCAAGACCTTTTTTTCAGAGAAACTGTTGCCGGTCGGATTGTTGGGCCTGCTTATGAAGCAAATCTTTGCCTTCTCTTTTTTGAAGGTCTTGATTACCTGTTCGTCGTCTATCTCGAAATCCGTCCCAAGCGGCACCGCGATATCTTTTTCCCCCAGCGCCTGCGCGATCTTTCCGTACATTGTGAACGTAGGGGAAGGATAGACGACCGGCCCGCCAAAGGCGCATATAAGATTGTAAATGAGTTCGTCGGACCCGTTTCCGTGGAGCACGCGTCCGATATCTCTTAATTTCGCGGGGAGCATCCGGTTGGCGAAGGCCTTTCTGAGGTCTTCGGCCAGCGGGTCCGGGTAGCGGTTGGTCTTTACGGACCTGAAGAACCGTGCGTTCAATGGCTCCGGGTAAGGGCTCTCATTGGCGTCCAGCTTCACCCGGCATGGTGCCCCCTTCGCGTCATAGGCTTTTAACGCGAGGACATTCGGCTTGACCAGCCCCTTTATTCCTGAAAATTCTTTTCTTTCGATTTTTTTGATTTTTCTTTTCACAGGAGGATTTTTCATTTCATCTTATTTTATTTACGAGGCCTCCTTTAACGAAAAATTATAACACTGAAAGAATTCCTTTTGCGTAATTTTCAAATTCAGCGGCAACGCTGCTCCATGTGTTTTCCCCCGCATATTTGAGTCCGTTTGCTCCCATCTGCCGTCTCAGGGGACTGTTTTCGCAAAGCATTTTAATTTTTCTGGCGAGGTCTTTTGCATCTCCCATTCTGAAATTAACCGCAAACCCCGCGTTGACCGCAAAACCAAGCTCCGGGATGCCGCTTACAACGGCGGGCGTGGCGCCCGCAGAGGCCTCGAGCAGGACTATCCCGTAGCCTTCAAAACGTGACGGCAGCACAAAAAGCTTTGCCTTTCTCATGAGGTCCATCTTCTTTTCTTCGCTTACGAAACCCGCGAACTCGATATTTTTAATGCCAAGTTTTTTTTGACTTTTTTGCATCTCCCTGAGCTTTGCTTCATCGGGCCCTCTTCCGGCAATGACAAGCCTTTCATCCGGGAGGGCCCGCATTGCCTCAAAAAGGGTGTCCAGCCCCTTGTTCCTGATGTGGAGCCTGCCAGCAAAAAAAATAAAATCCTCTTTCTCCGCCGCCCGATCAGAAAGGACCCGTTCATCCAGCCCTGCGGGAAGTATCAGCGCGTTTACGCCAAATTTCCTTCTTGTCTCGTCCGACAAAACGGTTATATTTTCAAAGAGCCGCGGATAACATTTCTCCAAAAAATAAAAAGGCAATCCAGGCAGAAGATAAAACCTTTTAAGGATCCCGGCCCCTTCGCGGTGGTTCAGGTGCAGCACCACCGGCCTGTTTACGGCGAAACGGGAAAAAACAGGGTTCCACGGAGCGAAATCCTCGACCACCAGATCGGCCTCTGCCCCGTTTCGCCTTAAAAACCTGAATGCGCTTGCCGCATAACAGAAGGTGCTCAGTAAATAATTTTTCTTTGGAGAGCCTTCGAAATGAAACCGTATGCCATCGGCGGTATAATCCTTTGCGCCGGGGTATTTGCCGCTTATGATGGTTATCTCATGCCTTTGGGCAAGCCTTCTGTACAGTTCCAGTGCCCTTACGGCGCCGCCGCCCCCGACCCATGGATTGCCCGAATGGTCATATATGAAATGGAATATCCGCATTGATTATTCTAACAAAACAAAGTTGCCCGTTTTTTGACTTTTATGCGATAATCCAAAGATGAAGAAGTTTTTTCTGTTGATTCCATCGATCTCTATTCTGATTTTCGCTTTTTTATTCATCATGGTCCCGGCTGCCGGAGCATCAGGGATGAAGACTCCAGCCAATTCGGGGGCGTCCGGTCTCGCGAATGGACCGGAGGATTCGGGTATTGGCTCAATGGAACAGCCGGATGGAACAAACTCTTACTATGAGTTCATAACGGGGCTTCAAGCCGAGATCGCGGGCAAATGGGAAGAAGCGGCCGGTCATTACCGGGAGGCGGTCCGGATGGACCCTTCCTCACCTTACCTGAAATTGCAGCTTGGCACCATTTTGCTTAAACTGGGCGATCTTAAGGAAGCCGAAACCATTGTCGAACAGGCGTCGAAGCAGGACCCTTCCGATATAAAAACCCTTTTTCTTTTGGGCGAACTGTATAACGGGGAGCGGCGCAGAGACGACGCCATCGCCATATATCAAAAGATACTCACTATAGATCCGGGCAATGAGAATGCAATGCTGCTTGCGGGCGTTCTCACTGCCTCCAAAGGTGATTACAAAACGGGCCAGGCCATGCTTGAGCAGATCCTGGCAAAAGACAATAAAAATGTCCTTGCGTATTATTACCTGGGTCTCATGAATTACGATTTAAAGAACTATGCGAAATCAAAAGAATACCTTAAAAAGGTCCTTGAATTAAGGCCGGGCTCTGAAAACGCAAGCTTTTACATGGGGGTTATCAGCGAAATAGAAGGCAACATCGATTCGGCCCGCGACTATTACAAGGCCGCTGTCCAGGCGAACCCGCATAACGCGGAGGCAAGAGACAGGCTTGGACAGCTCTATATCAGGACCAGGGAAAAGAAAAAAGCGATCCAGCAGTATGAAAAGATAAAGGCGATCGAACCCGGCAATTCCGATGTGAACAAGAGACTCGCGGTGCTCTATATGGAAAACGGACAGTTCGACAAGGCCGTCCAGGACCTGAGGATAATATTGGGAAAAAACCCAAACGACACCCATGCCAGGTATTATCTTGCTTATTCCCTGGAGGAACTGAAAAGGCCCCAGGACGCCCTGACCGAACTGGAGAAGGTGTTGAAGGCGGAGCCAGGCAACACCCAGGCGCTGCTTTTCATGGGTGGACTGCTCACCGAGATCGGCCATACAAGCGAAGCCGTAGATATTTATAAAAAAATGATCAGCGTGGATAAAACCAAGCCGGATCCTTATATCTACCTGGGTTCCCTCTATCTGGACTCTAAAGATTACAAATCGGCGGAAGCTGCCTTATCCGATGGTCTGGGCAGGTTCCCCAATGATGACGAACTCCATTTTTACATGGCCATGGTTTATGAGAAAACAGGAAACTTTGATGGCATGGTGGCCCAGCTCAAACGCACAATAGAAATAAATCCTTCATATGCCGACGCCCTGAATTACCTGGGATACAGCTACGCCGAAAAGGGCATCAAACTCGATAAAGCGCTGGGTCTGGTCCAAAAAGCGCTTAAGTTAAAGCCTGACAGCGGCTACATAGTGGACAGCCTGGGATGGGTCTATTACAAGATGGGCAAGTTCAATGACGCCCTCACGGAACTTACCCATGCCGTAAGTCTTGAGAAGGAAGACCCCATAATTCTGGAGCACCTTGGCGATGTTTACAGCTCCCTGGGCAGAAAACAGGACGCGGTAAATACCTGGGAGAAATCGATACAGTTCGGCGCCGGTGAGCAGGGCTTGAAGGAAAGAGTGCAAAAGAAGATCCAAGAGATACAGAAATAGGATGCCCCGATGTTCACCTTGCCCGCCCCCGCCAAAATAAACTGGTTCCTGTTCATACCCGGAAAAAGAGACGACGGCTACCATGAGATACGCTCTCTGATGCAACGCGTGGACCTGGCCGACCAGATGACCTTCGAAGCTGCGGATACCATTACCCTGGAATCGGACTGCCAGGTGCCTGTCCATGAGAACGCCGCCTGGAAAGCCGCGCTCCTGCTTAAGGACCATACCGGCATCGAAAAAGGGGCAAGGATCACGCTTAAAAAAAATGTACCAATGGAAGCGGGGCTTGGCGGCGGCAGCTCGGATGCGGCATGCGCCCTGGCGGGCCTGAACAGGCTTTGGGAGCTGGGCCTTTCAGCCGCTGAACTCGCCGGCCTGGGGGCCAAACTGGGTTCAGACGTGCCCTTTTTCCTTGGCCCGCACTGCTCGCTAGTCTCCGGCAGGGGAGAAACAACCGAATCCGCAGGTCTTGAAAAGTCCTATGACCTGCTGCTGGCAAAACCTTCTTTCGGGGTTTCGACGGCTTGGGCGTACCGGGCGCTTACGCGGTATACCGGGTTGACAAAAACCCGTAACAATATTAAAATGTTCATTCGCGCCCTCAAGGAAGGGGCCCTGGACAGGCTCGAAGCCCTGGGCGGAAACGACCTTGAGTCCGGAGTGCTCCCGGCCTTTCCCGAGATAAGCCGCATAAAAGACGCACTCAAACGGGAAGGCGCCATCTATGTAATGATGAGCGGCAGCGGCTCCACCGTTTTCGGCATCTTCCGGGATGCGGAGGCCGCCAGGCGGGCCGCTGGAAAGATGTCCTGGTGGTGCAGGACGGCCAGGACCGTCTGCCATGAATTTTAAAGAATTTTTGTTTTTTGCCTTTTTTGATTTTTTTGTTTTTTTTAACTTTTTGATTGCGGGTTTTGGGCATGCGTTTGGGGCGTCGACAAACGGCAAGTCAGGAGATTTTGGATCTCCCATTTGGAGGTTCGAATCCTCCCGCCCCAGTTATTCTTTTTTTGGATTTTTAAAAAATTTTAGTTCTCATTTAAATTAAATCAAAAAGTTTTTATAGATGAAAGGGAGCGGGTTTAAAAAATTATGCCGGTAGGCATCAGGATAGTTTCGGGCAATTCGCACAGGGGGCTCGCGCAGTCCATAGCGAAGCACATGAATGTCCCCTTGAGCGACGCCACTATAACAAATTTCAGCGACGGGGAAATAATGCTGCAGATAAACGAGAACGTCCGCGGCGCGGATGTTTTCGTGATACAGTCCACCTGCACTCCTGTAAATGAAAACCTGATGGAACTCCTCCTGATGTTCGACGCCCTGAAGCGCGCCTCCGCGGGAAGGATAACAGCGGTGATGCCGTATTACGGTTATGCCAGGCAGGACCGCAAGGTCCAGCCCAGGGTCCCGATCTCCTCAAAGCTGGTTGCGGATCTGCTTACAACCGCGGGCGCAAACAGGCTTTTGACCATCGACCTGCACGCCGGGCAGATACAGGGATTTTTCAATATCCCGGTGGACCACCTTTACGCCTCCCCGGTGCTGTTTGAATACATCAGGAATTGCCAGTTCAAGGACCTGGTTATCGTCTCTCCTGACGCTGGCGGAGTGGAACGGGCAAGGAACTTTGCAAAAAGGCTGAAAGCCTCCATAGCCATTATAGATAAACGCAGGGAGACCGCGAACGTCTCGCAGGTAATGAACGTGGTAGGATCTGTCGAGGGCAGGGACGTGATACTTCTGGATGATATGATAGATACAGCCGGCACAATAACCCAGGCAGCCGACGCCCTGAAGCAGAAAGGGGCAAGAAAGGTCTGCGCCGCCTGCACCCACGCCGTCCTTTCCGGCCCGGCGGTAAACCGGATAAATAATTCGAGCATCGAAGAGCTGATAGTTACCGACACCATTCCGTTGGACAGCAAGAGGGCGCAATGCTCCAAACTGAAAGTGATATCGGTCGCCCCGCTTTTCGCTGAAGCGATAAAAAGGATTCATGAGGAATCCTCGATTAGTTCTCTTTTTGTCTAAGGAGGTTTTAAAAAATGGAAAGATCCAGCATAAAGGCTGAAAAAAGAGAGGTCTCCGGCAAGGGGTTTGCCAGGTCTTTAAGGAGAAAGGGCATGATACCGGGCGTCATGTACAGGGAGGGCAATTCCCTTCCGATACAGCTCAACAAACCCGAACTCATTAAATTCCTGCACCGCTCCGGCGGAGAACAGGTGATAGTCAACCTGGCGTTTCCGGACGGCGAGAACCGTCTTGCCCTGGTCAAGGAATACCAGGTAGACCCGGTGAACAGGGAACTGCTTCATACGGATTTCTTCGAGGTGTCTCTTAAAGAGCCGATAAAGGTGGTGGCCGCGGTACATATCGTGGGTGAGCCCATCGGCATAAAAAGGGATGGCGGAGCGCTCCAGTACGGTATCTCCGAGATAGAGATCGAGTGTCTTCCGGACAGCATCCCAGGCCACATAAATGTGGATGTTTCGGCGCTTGGGGCCGGAGATTCCATCCACGTCCGGGACATCAGCCTGCCTGAAGGCATCAAGGTCCTTACCCATGGCGAAGAGGCAATCGCCATCGTGACCCTGCCCAAGGAGGAAGAGGCCGCTCCTGGCGCCGCAGCCGCTGAACCCGAAGTCATAAAGAAGGGCAAGGAAAAGGCAGAGGGCGAGACCAAAGCCGAGAAAAAATAGCCTTACGGATAAAAACTAAGATACCGTGTGGCTTATAGCCGGGCTTGGCAATCCTGACAGGAAATATATGAAGACCCGCCATAATGCGGGCTTCATGGCGATCGATGAACTTGCGCGCCTTCTGGGCGCGCAATGGTCGGCCGGGCCGAAGAAGACAGAATCCATGATGGCCCAGGCCGAGGTAAACGGCCAGAAAGCCATCCTCCTTAAACCCCTCACGTACATGAACCTAAGCGGCACTGCCGTCAGGGAAGTCCTGAAAAAGTACAATATCGCCCTTGAAAACCTGATCGTCATCCAGGACGATATAGACCTGGAAACGGCAAAGATAAGGATAAGGAAAAATGGGTCAGCCGGGGGCCACAGGGGTATTGATTCGATAATCAGGGACACCGGCTCCAGGGATTTCATAAGAGTCAAGATAGGCGTCGGCAGAGACCCCTCTACACCGGCCGAGGTCTATGTCCTCCAGAAGTTCTGCAAGAGCGAGGTCCCGCTTATGGAAGAGGCCGTTTCAAAGGCCGCACAGGCCGCCATAGACGTAATAAATACTGGCGTGAACGCGGCAATGAACAAGTTCAATTAATAACGGTCTCATAATAGTATTTACCGATTTCGTCCTTTGTTCGTCATGCCCGGGGACCTTAATCGGGCCTCCATTTCCCTTGGATTCCCGCTAAAGACATGCGGGAATGACGACATGGGATGTTCAGACTATTTTGAGACGATTAATAAATCCTCGCAGTCCCCGTGAGCTGTTGATACTTGCTCTGCCCCTATATCTGCCCCTATAAGTGAGGTCAGGGGTTTACTCATTTTGAATTAGTGATAGACTCTTAACTAGATTTTAATATCCGGAGCAAACAACAAATACCGCATTGCAAATTAACCGAAAACATGGTCATTAAAAAATGAGAATAGGTCTGCTCTGCTGGGAATCGCTGCATTCGATTAACGTGGGCGGCGTTGCTGTCCATGTAACCGAGCTTGCGGCAGCCCTCGAACGAAAGGGGCACGAGGTCCACGTTTTCACAAGGATGGGCCATGGCCAGGCCCATTATGAGGTGATAGAGGGGGTCCATTATCACAGGTGCCCTTTCCGTCTTGACCGGGACTTTGTGGAAGAGACAAACGAGATGTGCCGCTCGTTCGTGCATTATATCCTGGAGACCGAAACCCATATGGGCGCCGCTTTTGATGTGATACACGGCCACGACTGGATGACTGCAAACGCATTGATATGGCTGAAGATGAACAGGCGGCGCAAATATATCTTCACAATACATTCAACCGAATATGGCCGGTGCGGCAATAATTTCTTTAACGGCCGCTCCGCAAGAATAAGGGACATAGAGCGCGCGGGCGCCAACTGGGCGGACAAGGTGATAGTCGTCTCATGGGGACTTAAAAAAGAGATCATGTGGATGTACGAGACACCCGGCTGGAAGGTCACTGTAGTCTTCAACGGTGTCAACCTGCGTAAGTTCGACGGCTGGATAGACCCCTTCGATGTCAAGCGCCGCTACGGCATAGGGCCCATGGACCCTACCGTACTTTTCTGCGGACGCATGGTCTACCAGAAGTCGCCCGACCTCATGGTCCGGGCCATACCCTACATACTCCACTATCATCCGGCTTCGAAATTCATTTTCGTGGGCGACGGCGAAATGAGTCAGCATGTCCAGTGGCTTTCTCATCATTTGGGAGTGGCCCACGCGGCAAGGTTCACCGGGCACAAATCAAACGGCGAGCTGGCAGACCTTTACAAGGCCTGTGACGTGGTCTGCGTTCCCAGCCGCAACGAACCCTTCGGGCTGGTGGTACTCGAGGGCTGGAGCGCCGGGAAACCGGTAGTGGCCACAAGAAACGGCGGACCGGACGAATACGTATGGCACGAAGTAAACGGGCTGAAGATCCACCCGGACACGCAGTCTATCGCCTGGGGCATAGGCACGCTCTTTGCCAACTTCGAATGGGCAAGATGGATGGGGCGAAACGGGAGGACCGCCGTCGAGAGCGCTTTTACGTGGGACACAGTCGCAGATAAAGTGCTTTCAGTTTATTACAGCTGAACATCTTCCGGAAAACGGTCCCTTGCGGCCGCAAGCACGATGCCCTGTCCAGGCCTCAGATCATAAGAGAAGGGCTGGGGGATGTAGTCCAGCGGGTACTCGGGTGAAATGTCCACGGCGGGTGCGCCCGCCTGCAAAAATTTCTGAAGACTCTCCGCATAGAAATTCTGTTTGCCATTGATGTCCTTATTCAGGATCAGAAGCGATTCCTGTTCGGTGCGGATCGAGGCCTTCCATAATAAAAGGACGTTCGGGTTGCCATGGGAAAGCACACTTACCGGCGCGTCCTCCTGAAAAATGCTGTTTGCCGTTTTTATGCCGTTCACCCTTGCTATGAAAGACCTCAGGTCAACACCTGCCCGCTCCCAATCCGAGGGCTTTGTATTTGCGACATGGAGTCTTTTCCTGAAACCGAATTCGAATCCTATCGGCATCATAACACCTGCCGAAAAAAGGGCAGAAAAGAGATATCGCTGTTTCATGCCATCGATGTTTCCGCCCAGTTCTTCATACAGTCTTTCCGTGTCGTGGGTTTCGGGAAAGCTTATCGAGGGGGCCATCTCCCTGGTGAGGGCGTACTGTTCCAGGAGCCATGGGCTGGTGAAGTCCCACCATTTGGAACTGTTGAAGATATAATCAAAACCTGCCGATGCCGTAGCTCTGGTAAGGTCAGACGGCGAGCCCAGGGTTTCGGCCAGAAAGAGTACATCGGGATGACGCTCTTTTGTCTCAGCTATAAGCCTCTCCCAGAAACTCCTTGGCGCCTGGTAAGCCGCGTCGCAGCGCATACCTTTAAAACCCAGCTTCACCAGATACTCCACTACCTCAAGCGCATATCGGAACAGTCCTTCCTTGTCGCTTGAGTTCCGGTAATCAAACTTCGCCAAGTCGTACCAGACCACCTTTTCCCCGTCCTGCATGGCAAATGGGTGCGCCACTTTTCCCTTGCCCTCCCAGGCAAACCATGCGGGATGCTTTTTTAAAAGCTCCGAATCCACCGCGCAGTGGTTCAGCACCAGGTCGGTCATCATCCGGAGGCCGAATCTTTCGGCCACTCTTATCGTGTCCCTTAACTGGTCTGCGGCGCCCTTCCTGCTTTTCTCATCCACAAAAAACGGATTAAGCCCGAAATAATCGGCGATCGAATAGAGGCTCCCGGAAGCGCCGGTGCGCTGGACCGGGTTAACGAAAATCCAGTTGAAGCCCATCGTCGAGGCCCGCTCCAGGTGACTCTTCCATTCCGTAAACTTTCCGGCAAGAAGCGGAAACAGGTTATATATGATCATCTTCCCCGGTCTCATACGTACACTCCTTATTTTGGATAATCAGCGATTATACTTGGCCACGTCAAAATGGATTCCCGCTTACGACATGCGGGCATGACATCAAATTTAAGACGTCATGCCCGAGGCCCTTAATCGTGCATCCACTTTGAATCACTGTTTTTTTGTTTTTTTGCGCCTAAAGTTTTTTCCCAGATGTTGCCAGCTTTCAGACAGAGGGTGCGCCGGTATGCTCTCGCGGACCATTTCCAGAAGTGTGTCTCTGGCCTTTACAAGCAGCTCCGCCGGCCAGGGCCACTGCTCCATTATAATGCTTCCTGAAAAACCTCTGTTCACAAGCCTTTGGACCAAGCCCCTTATCCCGGCGTCATTGACGGCCGAGGGGCCGGTGAAGACAGTAAGATGACTGTCGGAACTGCCGTCGTTTTCGTGCATATGCACGTGTGTGACCGGCACGTGAGGACCGAGAGCGTCTACATATTCAAGGTAATCATTTCGTGTTTCGCTATTGAGGTTCGCGTGCCCGATATCCAGGCACATGCCAACTGTTTTATCATCCAGCCGCTCATCACGAAGCAGGTAAAAAAGCTCATTGATGTCCTTCGGCCCTGTATATATCGTGTTCTCGATGGCAAGCCTGAAACCTTCGGCTGAAAGCCGGTTGATAATTGGACGCACCGCTTCCACATAGGCCGGAAGGCCCCGGTCCATTTGATGACCCGTTACTAAATGGATGACCATCATCCATGCGCCTATCTGCCGCGCGAAATCAGCGGCGTTACGAATGATTTCTGAAGCATCAGGCATAAACGGGTTAAAGTTGATTGGGGCATGGACGGAGAGACTTATGTCATGAAGCGCAGCCGTTTGCCTTATGTACTCACGTGTCTCAGGATTGATATCGGACTCCTGCCAGCCGCCTTCGTACTTTTTATCAGGCAGCCATTCGAAGGCGTCGAACCGGTTTGCAACTGCGTATTCGAAAGGCGACATCAGATCAGGTGCGGCAAACGAGGTCTGGTTGCCTATCCTGAACCGCATATTCAAATTCCCACCTGGGGGCGGGTCTGCACTATGTAATACTGACCGCCCGAAAAGGCCCCTTCTATATCCTGAGGCGTTTTTTTGCCCATCGCCTCTTCCACCGCCTTGCCCAACTCCGTTATCCCGTTCAATAACCCGGTTCTAAAATCTTTATCCCATACAAGGGGAGTTTCAGAATAATCCAGCGTGGCCACTCCTGGGGGCGGCAGCACGAAGCTGTCATAGAGACCGGCCCCCGCATAGCCTTCCAGGTCTTCCCCGTTGGAATCAGAGCGGAATATGAGGCTGCCTCCAAAGAGGCCTGTACTCTTGCTTGGAAAATAAAGCGTCTTCGGCTCCCGTTGCCCTTTTCTGCAAACGAAATCCAGCGCCCTGCCCGGATAATTTGCGGCCAGGCTCTCGCCAAGTCCCAACACCACCTCCGCAAAGAGTTCTTCCCGTTCTCCCGAAAAAGGGTTTGCCGTATGGATCACAAAGCTGTAGTCAGCTTTAACTACCTCCTGGACCAAAACGGACATAACAAGGTCCTCATGCCTGATCCCGTTTGCAACGCGGCTCAGGTACGCCCGTTCACTCCACTTGGAGGCCCAAACGCGTTTTATCATTTGCCAGGCCCCGTCCCAATCCACGGATCCACGCTCTGCCGGCAAAGTCAGCCCGGCCTCGCCCATTAATGTTTTAAGAGCGCTGACAAGTTCCTCCGGTGGCGCAAGCTCAAGTAAAACTTCCCTTA
>JAKAEG010000046.1 GCA_021819985.1 Nitrospirota bacterium
CTCCAGCTCCCGGACGAGCTTTTCCCTTCTCGCCTTGGACCTGACCTGCCGGAGGCTTTCCCTGATCCATTCAGCGTCCTTCCAGACGCGGGAGAGTTTCATCAGGAAGTCCATGTCCGCCTTGGTGCGGGCGGCCCCGGCCGGGGCCACCCTCACAGCCCCCAGCCTGGCAAGGATATTCAGCGATCTTTCAGTGAATCCAAGTCTCCTTATGGATTTATCCTGTTTTTTCATGGTCTTGTTTCATCTGAAATCTAACATGTTTACCGAGAAAAGAAAAAGTACTAAAAACAAACAAATAACAAACTACATTATGAAACAAACTATAAAACAGAACTTTTTCTTTTACAGTCTCTTTGACCATGAGAATCCTTCCATCGACGGCTTTCAGCGACTCCGGCATTCGTCCCTTGCACCGCCTCGCCCGGTAAAGAAAGAAACCCGATGGAAACCGTGGAACTCATTGAAAAAAGAAAGAGAAGCCCGATCGTGAAAATAAAGAAAACAAAGAAAAGAAAGGAAAACCCATAAACTCTGTAAAACAGTGAAAGGCAACTTATTGGAAAGGAAAGTAAAAAAATGAAGCCGGACGTTTTAAAGTTGCCCCCGGCGTATATATCTGTAGAGGCTTTAAATTTTTCGATTAGGAGGCGGTCATGTTTGTAGTAGACCTTGGTTTCAGCAGAGCGAAGTGGCTTTGCGGCAGCGCGAAAGGGGCTGTGAGGAGTTGTTTCAGGCGGTCAAAAGCGGAAGGTTTCATTTACCGCGGGGACAGATTCCTGGTCGGGGAAAGGGCGCTCCTTGAAACCGGTAGCCGGTATCTGAGAACCATCGAGGAGTTGGTGGAGATGTACCCTCTATTTGTGTCCGTATGTGCCGGAAAGGCTGGCATCTTGCAGGATGACGTCCTGATTGTTGGCCTGCCTTATGATTTCTGGAAGGCGGAGGTAGCTCAGGCCAGGAATGGGACGGCCAGCGCCATCAGCGCGCTTCAAAACTCTCTTACGCATATCGAGGGGGCAAGCGCCCTCGATTTCGGCAGGGTAATTGTCTATCCCCAGGGCCTGGGCGGCATTAAGGCGTACCTGCATGACAATCCTGCCGTATCCGGCAACATCCTTGCAGTGGACATCGGGTTCAATACGGTTATTTATACGCTCTATTCCTGCACCCAAGGGGAGATACTGGCCGGCAAAACCTTCTACAAGAAGGGCGTCCATGATATGGCCGTAAACGGTCTTTTCCCGGAAATACAGGGGCATATACAGGGCAAAACCTTGACCCCGCTTGAGATTGACTACGCGATGCAGACGGGAGCCCTCCAGACCGGGTTTGACCGGGTGGACATCACGCCCGAGATAAAAGAGGCCGCCAGCGCATATGTGAACGATCTGCTTTCTCTTGTGACAGGGGACCTCAAGGCCCACGGCGGCGTCGTGGGCTTCGACACGGTCCTCTTTTTCGGCGGTGGCGCCAGGCTCCTTGCGGGGAAGATTGAGTCAAAAGGGGTAAAAGTGGTGGTTATGGAGGAACCGGAGTTCGCTAACGCCATCGGCTTCAGGATAAGGGCGGAGGAAATGGCGGCCGGCAACAGATGATTTATCGCGTGAAATTCCGGACCGATGATCCGGAACTGATAGAGGCCCTGGGAAAGGTCAGGAAGGCCGATTTGGTGAAAAAGGCCCTCAAGCGCTTCATCTCCACTGGTCAGGAGCCGGAGCCCGAAGTGCCCCTAAAAAACGCATGTCCGCCATTCGATAATGGCCAGATCAGTGCGCGGATCGCCTACAATTTCAGGCGGCTGCGCCAAAGCAAAGGATGGACGCAGGAAGACGTGGCCGCCAGGGCCGGGGTCAATAAGAGCGGCCCGGCGCTCATTGAATCAGGGCGCTCCGCCTTCAGCAGGCGCGCGCAGCAAAGGTGGGCGAAGGTTTTCGAGGTGGACGTAAGCGAGTTTTTCCGACCTGTCCCGGGCGGAGAAAAACCGGATCGCGTCTCATTGAATTTCAAGCGCCTGCGGGAGCGGCGCGGCTGGACGCAGGACGAACTCGCTTATACGGGCGGCGTCAGCCGGGATTATATCGCCCGTGTGGAAACCGCCGTCTGCAGATTCGGCTCCCGCGCCCAGGAAAAATGGGCCAGAATCTTCGGCGTCGACATAAGCGAGTTCTACAAGCCCGTTACCGATGGCGAGCCCGAAATCAAGCCCTTCGTGGAAACGGCGGAGGCTAAACCAGAGGTAGAGGCGAGGAAGGACGTCTACGATTTCGACCGGTTTCTTTGAAAGGATTTTTTATTGATACAACCGGGACGATTGTGTTTGCTGCGTCCAGAAATCTGTTATAGTTTCAATTTAATGAAACTATTTTATGCCATTCGTAACTAATACACTTTGGAATTATGCGAAGATGCTCAATCTGGTGCTTTTCTGGTAAAAATGATTTTGAAAAAATCTGATCATCGCCACCTTCATACAAATGTTTATCTGTGCTGTGCAAATCAGGATCAATGGTTAAATCTTATTCTATCTTAAACTCTAGTATTCTTGCCGCATGTCCGTTTTCAGCTGGAGCGGCCACATAAATCCTATGCCGCTGCGGGACCAACAGAGATGTTCTCGCCCCGGGAGCGGTATGTATTTTTGAAATGACCCTATGCCTGTTCTTCACTGGAGCGATAACGTCAAGGAAACCGACCCCAGATGAACAATAGATGAGTCCGCTTTTTGGATCGATATACATATCATCTGCATCTCTCGATATCCTTGTCCTGCAAAGCAGTTTACCGGAATGGGTATCATAGGTTACCAATATTGCTGGAACCCATGCCCCGATAAATAAGCGATGTGTCTTTTCATAAAGAGCCATAGGAAAATTATCGCGAGCTGGAGTGAAACGCCATTTTGACACGATTTTCTCCTGCCTTATATCAATGACGGCTATTTCTCTTTTGCCCGGCACATTCACGTACATCTTTTCCGAGACCCCGTCAATCTGAAAAGATTCCGGATGTGCTCCCAACCGGATATCGCCAATGCGCCTCAGCTCTGGAAGGCTGACAATTCCAATCGCCCCCTCCCCGTAAGCCACATAAAGCCTTGTCCCTGATGGGCCAAGCCTCATATTGTCGGCATCGCTTCGAAAATAAATGGTCTTAACCCACTTCAATGAGTTGGCATCAAACAGCCGCAAAGTACCGTCTCCGCCGTTTGAAACTGCCAACAGGCCTTCCAAGGGAATATATTTCACGTCTTGCGGCCTATTCAGGCCGCTAATTGATCGAATAAGTTTTCCCCGGCGCAAATCAATAACTTCCAGTGAATTATTGCCGTAAGCAGCAACAAAAAGTAACTGCCTTTTGGGATCGACCGCCAAATGATCCAAACGGCCTTTTACATTGGGCAATTCGATCTGCCTGGCCAGATTTAGATTGCCATAACAAGAAGCCTTTGTGATGGAAAAAAACAGGATTATCGTGAAAAGAAATACAGTTTTTTTCATGGAAACCATATATTCCCCTTTTCCATTATACACCGGTACCAGGGCAGAAATTTTTAGGGTTGATATCTGGTGGAACACCCTTCCCCATGACAAAATCGATCATAAAGCGGGGCTCGGACTCGACTTGCTAAAAAATGCAAATGCGATTCCAAGCCTTTCATATTTGTAATGTTCATGCAATCTTCGCTTAATCTTCAGAACGTATATTAATGGCCGTAAAATGTCAGGAAGGCTAATGAAAGGCAGGTCGCATTGTGCGGCGCTTGTTTATTTTTACTGCTACCCTTAAGTTTTTTGATTTTTATTCCGATAATAAAGACAAGGAATAGGAAATCAATTACTATTGATTAGACAGAGTCGTTTGTAGGCATACCTCCCTTATCACTACCTGTACGGGGTTAAGCAAGGGAATTGCAAAGACAAACTGAAGGAGGACCAAGGATGGTCAACAGTGTATCGACCGCAACCTCAACCGAGCCTGCCTCGCAACCTAAACCTGTGGAAGCAAATGCAAAAGTGACGACATCGAAGCCGCAGCAGGCCCCGAATGAGACTGTTTCGATCAGCAGTGCCGCGCAAAAGGCGCTCAGTGCCGCACAGTCAGCTTTGAAGGAATTGACAGAGACTCAGGCCGAAACTACCAAAGAAGCCAACACCGGTGATTTGCAGGCTAAACGGCTGCTCGCAAAAGAAGCTGCTGAAAAGGCCGCTATGCAGTAGCTTCAAGTTTTATTTATCTTACGGCAGCCCTTCATAAACCCCGTACAGGTAGTGATGATGGAGTTATCCTCTTATAAAGCGATTGTATAATTGCGGGGCAGCCCTTCAACGGATTCCGCAATACTTTATTGGAATTAATACACCACGCGCCATATTAGTCCGGATGAGGTCCCTCAACTGAATTTTCCAGGACTTTTCCTGTGACGGCGTCCACACCCACTTCATGAGTGCCGCCTTTCCCCTTGATGTCGAAGGAATAACGCAGACCACTGCCGCCCTTTTCACGTTCCAGCTCCTCGGAGACGATTTTGCCCGGGAAAACCTTTAGCGCAATATGGCGCGCAGTGGCCAGGCTTATTTTTGCCTCCTTTGAGTATTTTTGTCCCGTAAAGGCGTGGGCGGAAACGCCGGCAACGATGAAGGCAGTAAATGTGGCGGTGACCGCAATAATCATGATAATTTTCTTCATCTTTTCTCCTTTCGTGTCCCACAAGTGAGCAGATTAGATATCATCATCTTGTTTACAGATACCTATTTCTTTCCGGCTCTGGCTCATAAGATGCGGAAATTATAGTGCAAATCTGCTTATAGTTTAACGCCGTTCCTTGAATTGGGCAATAGGAAGCTAATTTTATTATAATTAGCAAGGACATCCTGAATATGCGTATCCTGATTGTAGAAGACGACCAAAAAATAGCCTCGTTTATCATACGCGGATTGAGACAGGCGGGCTTTGCCGTGGACCATGCGGACAACGGCCAGGACGGACTTCATTCTATGCTTGCTGGAACCTATGATTCCGCTGTGATTGATATCATGTTGCCGCTGCTTGACGGTATTAACCTGATCGAAGAGGTTCGTCGCCAGAAGGTAAACACACCGGTAATAATCCTGAGCGCGAAGCACACGGTAGACGACCGCGTCAGGGGCCTGCGGGCCGGAGGCGACGATTACCTGACCAAACCGTTCTCATTTTCCGAGCTTCTGGCCCGTTTGCAGGCGCTCATCCGCAGGGCAAGCGGCATCGCTGAAACGACGCGTCTTACCGTAGGTGATATTTCCACAAATCTTCTTATAAGGGAAGTTTACAGAAAAGGCATAAAAATTGATTTACAGTATCGCGAGTTCGCCCTGCTCGAATATTTCTTGCGCAATACGGGCAGAGTAGTATCAAAGACCATGATACTGGAGCATATTTGGGGGTATAACTTTGACCCCCAGACTAATGTTGTGGATGTGCTCGTTTGCAGACTGCGAAACAAAATTGAAAAGGATTTCGATCAGAAGCTTATCCATACGATACGTGGCATAGGTTATGTTTTCAAGGCTTGATTCCGCACGAAAGACAATAGGCTTCAAACTGATTTTCTGGTATTCGGCGATCTTTATCGCCAGTTCCCTGGTCCTGCTCTTTTTCACATATTTTTCCCTGAGAGTTTCCATACGGCAAAACGACCACAAGCTGATCCAGTCGGAAATGGAGGACTACATCGCGGATTTCCAAATAGGCGGGCTCAGCAGGCTTGAAAGAGCGCTTGACGAGATAAAATACAAGGACACGAGCAGTTCGGACCTCTTCCTGGTACGCCTTGCAAATTCCAAAAATGGTACTGTGTTTTTGTCCATTCCACAGCAATGGCCGGCGCCGGATTTAAAACAGCTTGAAAAGGACAGTGCAAAAAACGTGATGCGCTGGTCTGATATTCCCTCCAATGGAATAAAGAACACTTATGAAGTCTTTACAAAACCACTTTCGACAAGCCTGATTTTGCAAGTAGGAAGACTGACTGTTAACGCCAGGGAATTGATGGCGCACTTTCGCGCCATTTTTCTGCAAATAATGATACCCATATTCATAATCGGCTTTGCCGGGGGCTTGTTTCTTACATTCCGCGCACTCAGGCCAATCCGGTATCTGGCGAATACTACACGCCTGATAATAGATACCGGCGAGATCAGCGCGCGGGTGCCGGCGGGGAAGAGCAACGATGAGCTCCGTGAACTAAGCAGACTTTTTAACACAATGCTTGAGAAAATTGAACGTCTCGTAAAAGGCATGAGGGAGGGACTGGACAATGTGGCGCATGATCTTCGGACTCCCATAACCAGGATTCGCGGCACTGCGGAAATTGCTCTGCGCTCCGATGATAATCCTGATAACCTTAAAGGCGCATTGGTCGACTGCATAGAAGAAACCGATCGGATTCTTACAATGCTGAATACAATCATGGATATTTCCGAGGCCGAGACCGGGACGATGCGGCTGGACCTGGAGAATGTGAATATCTCGATATTGATAAGCGAGATAATCGATCTGTACAGCTATATAGCTGAGGAAAAGAATATTACAATTCAAACGGAGCTTCACGAAGGGCTGACTTTGGTTGCGGACCGTAACAGGTTGCAGCAGGCTATTGCAAATTTACTTGATAACGCTATCAAGTATACGCCTGCCGGAGGTGCGATAGATATTCAAACCGTTCAGGAGCATCAAAATATTATTGCCCGCATCAAAGATACCGGCGCCGGGATCCATCCTCAAGAACTCCCGAAAATATGGGAGCGCTTGTACCGCGGAGATAAAAGCCGCTCACAGAGGGGGCTTGGGCTGGGGTTGAGTCTTGTCAAAGCCATCATCCTGGCCCACAGAGGGCATGTGGAGGTCTCAAGCATACCCGGCGAAGGCTCCATTTTTACCGTCTACATTCCACGCAAGCTGTAAAACCGCAAACTCAAACCTTTCATATTTGTAATGTTTATTTAATTTTCGCTTAATCTTCAGGAATTACATTTATAAACGGACGGCAAAAATCGCCGTGGAAAACGAATTCATGGAAGACCAGCGGAGGTAAATGAACGATGTATGGCCTCAATGTTTATGGAAACCCCGGCTTGAAACATAAAATAGGCTTTTTGGCGACCGTTGTTTCCCTTTCATTGTAAAATGCGTTTCCCCGGAGCGGCGAGGCTATTATGTGTTCCGTTGCTTGCAATTCTTTTTAGTTGTGCAACGTATCGCCCGAAACCTATTGATCAAGCGGCTGTTTCCCGCAGGCTTGCGGTTCCCAGCCCGGAAGCCATACATATGCGGGCCGCTCTCATCAAGCATCCAGTCCTGAAACCGCGCAGTATCGATTTCAAAAAGGGCATATCTGCTCAGGATGCGGCAATCATAGCCGTCATAGCGAACCCGGCCCTGCGCGCGGAGAGGGATTTCAGGGGGATTGCCAAAGCCCAGCTTTTACAGGCCGGCATTCTACCAAACCCCGCTTTCAGCTACAGCCTCGATGTCCCTAGTGGCGGCAGCGACCAGGGCACGGTCAACGCATATGGGCTTGGCATGGACTGGAGTATCATAAAGGCCCTCCTGACCAGGGGGGCGCAAGTCGACGCGGCCCGGGCTGAAGAGGCATCCGTCAACCTTGATATAGCCTGGGGGGAGTGGCAAGTGGCGGAATCCGCCAAACTGAGCGTTTACAGGATCGTCACTCTTGAAAAACAACTGCAGGTCGCGCAAACGGAAGAGAGTGCCCTCCAGAAGAATCTGGAAGCCATCAAAAAAGCGGTTGCCGCGGGTGATATGACGCTCATTGATCTGGATGCCGTAGACGCTACCTTGAGAAAGACCCACACTACAGTTCTTGAGGTCGAGCAGAAGCTCAAACAGGAAAGACTCGGCCTTAACCGCATATTGGGATTTCCCCCGTCGAGCAACATCCCGCTTAAAACAAGTATAAAATTACCTGGTTTCAAAAGCCTCCCTACACTGCACGATATCATGAGCGGGCTCGAAAACAGGCGGCTTGATCTTCTGGCTCTCAGAGAGGGATATAAAAGCCAGGAGGCCCGTCTGAGGGCCGCCGTGCGCGCGCAGTTTCCGGACATAAGCATCGGGTTTTCCCACGCGCGGGACACAACCAATGTCATAACGACCGGGTTTTCCGTATCGATAAGCCTCCCGTTTTTTGACCGGAACCAGGGCCATATAGCGATTGAAAAAGCGAGCAGGAAACAGCTCTACGACGAATACATGGACCGGGTCTTTCAGGCGAGGGCGGATACAGCGGCCATATTGGCGGACATTAAATCGGTTGAAAAACAGATTGATGCCGAAAACAAGGCGGTGCAGACGCTGGAAAAACTTGTCCATGTGTCATATAACGGTTTCCTCGAGGGAAATATTGACGTCCTGAGCTATTACAATGAAGTGGGCCGGCTGACAACAGTGCGTCTGGATGTCCTGAAACTGAAGCAGAACCTTGCCGGCCTGTATGTCGCACTTGAAATCACAGCCGGAGAATATATTGCAAGCGGCAGCTAATCTGAGGAGGTATTTTTAATAATGGAAGCGAAAATCCCCCTGAGGGGAGTCATGGTTGTAGTGGCAATTGTTTGTCTTGGGACAGGCGAACTTATGTCCTTAAAAAGCGGAGCGCCGAAAGCTGAGGCAGCCATGTCTGAGCCTGAAAACAATGGCCCCGTCGCAAGCGTCCGGGTTGCTCCCATAAAAGAGGGCTCCGTTTCAACCTATATTATGGTTTATGGTGATGTAGTGCCCGCGCCTGGTGCCGTGCGGGTCGCCTCCGTTCCGTATGAGATAAGAGTAAACCGTGTGATGGTAAGCACAGGGCAGAAGGTCTCAAGGGGTGACCCTCTTCTGGAAATAGAGCCCAGCCCCGATACGCTCCTTCAGCTTGAACAGGCAAAGACCTCTTATAAGATATCAAAACAGAACCTGAATCATGTAAAACAGCTTTTCGACCTTAAGCTGGCGACGAATACACAGATGCTGAAGACAGAGGAGACATTCAAGCAGGCCTCATCCAAACTTGAAAACCTTAAAAAAATGGGGGTGGACGGTAAACGCATAATCCGCTCGACGGAGAGCGGGCTCGTAAGCAATGTAAACGTCCAGGAGGGCGCGATAGTTGCCGATGGCCAGCCTTTAGCTGGGGTCATAGGTCAAAACCACCTCGAAGTCCGGCTTGGGGTTGAACCAAATGCCGCCGAGCGGCTCGTTTCCGGCCAGTCCATCTCACTTTCTCCCGTAAACGAGCCAGCCCTGAAACAGGTCACCGGAAAAGTAAGAAAGATATCTCGCGCGATAAGCCCGTCCACGCGCCTGGTGGATGTCTTCGTTTCGCTGCCCCGCTCCTGCGGTTTCCTGCTTGGGGAATACATTATGGGCAGGATCGAAACGGCTTCCTCTTACGGAATGATAGTGCCTAGAAGCGCGGTGCTGCCCGAGGGCGGCAAAGATGTGCTTTATACCGTAGGCAATGGGCATGCCGTGAAACACGCCGTCCAAACAGGCATTGAGAGCGGCAATGAAATCCGGGTCTCCGGAGGCGGCCTGAAACACGGCGACGAGGTGGTGGTTTTGGGGAATTACGAGCTTAAAGACGGGATGTCCGTAAAGGTTGAGGGGGGAAAATGACTTTTACAGGTTGGGTCCAGCACCATCGCCGCTCGATCCTTTTCCTGCTTGCCGTTCTTATGCTCGGCGGGGCCGCAAGCAGCGTAAAGCTCCCGGTTTCCCTTCTGCCAAACGTGAGCTTTCCAAGAATTGCCGCGGAACTGGATGCGGGAGACCGGCCCGCCAGCCTGATGGCCATAGAGGTTACATGGCCCGTGGAGCAGGCTGTAAGGGCGGTCCCAGGGGTTGTAAGCGTCCATTCGACTACCAGCCGTGGAAGCGCCGAGGTGATCGTAGATTTCAACTGGGGCAGGAACATGGCCACATCGCTTCTGCAGGTGGAGTCGGCGATAAACCAGGTGATGCCGAGGCTGCCGGCGGGCACGGCTTTCAGGGTAAAACGGATGGATCCCACCATCGACCCCGTGATGGCCTACAGTCTAACTTCTGATACACGCTCGCTTACGGAACTCCATGATTTCGCTTTCTATCAGCTCCGTCCTCTTCTCTCCACTGTCAACGGGGTGTCAAGGGTGCAGGTGCAGGGCGGACAACTGGAGGAATACCGGGTTACGGTGGACCCGGCCAAGCTTGCCTCATACGGCCTTTCTCTGTCGGACGTTGCAAAGGCTCTTTCGGCTGCAAATGTCATCACTGCCGTGGGTCGGTTGGAGGACCACTACAAGCTCTATCTGACGATGTCCGATACAAGGTTTACAAGTCTTAACGAGATCCGTGATACCGTGCTGCGAGCAGGATCGAACGGACCCGTGCTGCTTGATGATGTTGCGACTGTCAGCCGAAGCACTGTGCCGCAGTGGACCCGGGTGACCGCAGATGGGCACGACGCCGTGCTTCTGAACATATATCAGCAGAGGGGCGGCAACACCGTCAGGATAGCCGGCGATGTTAAGGCGAAATTGGCGTCCTTCAAAAGCCAGATACCGCCGGGGGTCAAGATAGCCAACTGGTACGACCAGAGCCAGCTCATAACCGCATCGGCCGGAAGCGTCCGGGACGCGATCCTGATAGGCGTTGTGCTAGCGGCTATTATACTTTTTGTCTTCCTCCGGAACATAAAAATAACACTTATAGCCATTATTACCGTTCCAGGGGTGCTTGCTGCCTCCGTACTTCTGCTGTATGTGCTGCACCAGAGTTTTAATATGATGACGCTTGGCGGAATGGCTGCGGCGGTCGGGCTAATCATCGACGACACGATAGTTATGATCGAGCATATTGTCAGGCGGCTCAGGGGCGGCGGGGCCGGCAACCACCACAAAAAGATCATGGAGGCTGCACGCGAGTTTACTCCTCCGCTCCTGGGGTCCTCCGCCTCTACCATAGTTATCTTCGCTCCCCTTGCCTTCCTTTCCGGTGTGACCGGGGCGTTTTTCAAGGCCCTTTCCCTGACCATGGCCGCAAGCCTCGTGGTCTCCTATTTTGTGGCCTGGCTTGCCGTGCCTCTTTTGGCAGACCACCTGCTGGGACAAAAGGACGCCGACCAGAAGGAGGGGGGCTTTATCACCCATAAGACCCACAAAGGCTATGAGAAGATCATGGGCCGCCTGCTTGGCCGTCCGGTGTTTATGTTGCTGCCTGTCGCGGCGCTCCTGCTTGCAGGATGGATGAGCTACAAACACCTGGGCTCAGGGTTCATCCCTAAAATGGACGAAGGGGGATTCATCCTGGACTACTACGCCAAACCGGGGACCTCGCTCACCGAGACAGACCGTCTTTTAAGGGAGGTCGAGGCAATCCTTCGCAAAACGCCGGCGGTGGATACATACTCAAGGCGCACCGGGCTCCAGCTTGGAGGAGGTGTAACAGAATCATACCAGGGCGATTTTTTCATAAGGTTAAAACCTTTCCCTAGGAAGCCGATAGATGAGGTGATGGATGATGTCCGGCAGCGGGTGGAGCATTCGGTGCCCGGCCTGCATATCGATTTACACCAGCTTATAGAAGATATGATAGGGGATTTTACCGGGGTCCCCCAGCCGATTGATATCAAGATATTTTCAGACAATGGGAAGGTCCTTGGGCAACTGGGCTCGAAAGTGGCTGGCCTGATAAGCAAGATCCCCGGCGTGGTTGACGTGAACGACGGGATCATACTGGCTGGCGACGCGTTGGATATAAAGGTGGACCGCGTCAAGGCGGCGCTTGAGGGAGTGGACCCGGAATCAGTTACCGCGGACCTTAACGCCCTTATGAGCGGCCTTGTTACCACAAAGGTGGAACAGGGTCCCAAAATGGTCGGAGTGAGGGTATGGATCCCCGAAAAATACAGGGAGACCGAAGATGTCCTGGATAAGCTGCAACTGCGCGCACCTGACGGCCATCTCTTTCCACTTGGAAGGATAGCCACCATAACCGCCATAACAGGCCAGCCTGAGATAACGCGTGACAACTTAAAAAGGATGATCAGAGTCACCGGAAGGATAAGCGGCAGAGACATGGGCTCAACGATCCGGGATGTAAAAAAGGTCCTGAACCGCCCCGGCCTTTTCCCGAAAGGGGTATATTACAGCCTTGGCGGGCTTTACAAGCAGCAGCAGATAGCCTTTGCAGGGCTCATGGCAGTATTTGCCGCAGCCGTTGCGCTCGTCTTCCTACTGCTGCTTTATCTTTATGAAAGTTTCCGCGTGGCGGCCTCGATTCTGATAACAACTCTTTTAGCCGTCATGGGGGTGTTTATCGGTCTGTTTATTACGGGGACAGAATTGAACATCTCGGCCATGATGGGAATGACCATGATAATCGGGATAGCAACGGAAGTGGCCATTTTCTATGTATCAGAATATTATGAGCTTGGTGAAAGGCAGGACAGAAAAGAGGCCCTTGTCCTTGCGGGCAAGAACCGTATGCGGCCTATCGCCATGACGACTTTTGCCGCGATACTGGCCCTTATGCCGCTAGCGCTTGGCATCGGCCAGGGGGCCGCAATGCTAAAGCCCCTGGCCATAGCGATAATCTCCGGTCTTATTATTCAGTTTCCGTTGGTGCTGACCATGTTGCCGGTAATGTTCCACATTTTCCGCGTTAGTAAACAACAAAACAAGGCAGATGTATGAAATATTTCTGTTTGCCCGAAAATCTGCCTCATCATGTAGGCATAATAATGGACGGAAACGGCCGATGGGCGAAGTTGAGGGGACTGCCCCGGTTAGAGGGCCACAGGCGCGGGGCCGAACGCGCAAAGGAGATTATACAGGCAGCAAGGAACCTTGGCATCAGGGCTTTAACGCTTTACACCTTTTCTCTTGAGAACTGGCAGAGGCCGTCAGCAGAAATCACATTTCTTATGAAACTGCTGGAATTATATCTTCTAGAGGAAATGCACGAGTTCAAAAAACAAGAAATAAATTTTCGGTTCATAGGGGACTTAAACAGGCTGCCCAAAAATTTGCGCAGATTAGTAAAGCAAACTGAAGACCTCACGTCTGACTGCAAGGAAATGGTACTCACAGCGGCTATAAGTTACCTTGTAGTTGGTGCGCCGGGATAAACCGGCATGGAGTTGAGGATGAAAGAGCCTTACATTGAAGGCGTAGCCGGCCACAATGGCCCCGAGTCAGGCGCAGGCGTCCGCAAGAACGCAGGCGAAGCAATGACAGGGGTACGTACAGGCGGAGTATTGAGCCGCGAAAAGGGTGTCTTCAGGGCGCCGACGCCGTC